>JBOGJZ010000305.1:0-3554 GCA_050745645.1 Terriglobia bacterium
TTTACGAATTTCTGCGCAACAGCAACCTAGATGCGGCAAATTTCTTCGACAACTTCAACAACGTCACTAAACCCGCATTTCGCCGCAATCAGTTTGGCGCAGCGTTGGGCGGACCGATCAGGAAGGATAAGACCTTCTTCTTCTTTAACTATGAAGGGTTGAGGCAGACTCTGGATACGACCCAGACCAACACGGTACCCTCTCTGAATGCCCGCAATGGGATTCTCTCAACCGGCAACGTCACGGTCGATCCCGCTGTCACGCCGTTCCTGGCGTTCTGGCCGGTCCCGAACGGGCCCATTCAGCCCCCTGGAGACACCGCTCTATATCACGTGGTGACTCCTCAGGTTGGAACGGAAGATTATTATTCAGCGCGGGTGGACGAAAATATCTCGGAGAAAGACACGCTGGCCGGCAGTTTCTATTACGATCATTCCCAGCTTGCTGAGCCCGATTCACTCAACCAGGTGCTCGCCCTCAACTCGAACGCGCGGCCCTTCGGGAGCCTGGAAGAGACACATGTCTTCAGCCCGACGGTGGTCAATACGGCACGAGTGGGCTTCAACCGCAACTATGCTGTCTCCTCAACAACGAATGCCATCAATCCCTTGGCCGATAACCCGGCGCTAGGCTCAGTGCCTGGGCGTCCGGCGCCTTTCATCACCGTGCCGGGAATACAAACTTTTGACGGCGGGCTCGGCGGGTTCCCGAACTTTGAAGAAGGCTGGAACTCTTTTCAGTTTTACGACGATGTGTTCTGGACGCGCGGCTCGCACTCGGTGAAGTTCGGGGCTGCGGTAGAGCGCATGCAGTTGAATGATAACTGGCACGCAAGTCAAAACGGCACTTTCTCATTCGGTAGCTTGTCCCAATTTCTTACAAACCAGCCGCAGACTTATGGAGCCATGCTGAAGGGCGACGAGCGCGGATTCCGGCAGACGCGGCTTGGCGGATACGTTCAAGACGATTGGCGCTACAAACCAAATTTGACCCTAAACCTCGGTCTGCGGTATGAGATGACTACTGATCCAACCGAAGTCCACAACCTGCTTGCATTCCTGCGGCATTTGACCGATACGCAGGTGGCTCCTGGAGCTTTTGTCAACAATCCCACACTTGGGAACTTTGAGCCTCGGGTCGGGTTTGCATGGGACCCCTCGCATCGTGGCAAGACGGCCATCCGCGGAGGCTTTGGCGTGTTCGACGTCCTGCCCCTTCCTTATTACTGGCTCATCCTTGGGGCCGGCACCGCTCCGGGCACTATTCTGGCCGGCACGGCCAGTCTGCCTGTTGGTTCGTTTCCCACGCAGGCGTTTACGATCATCTCGGAAGCCACTTCACCCAACAGCATAGCGGGTCAGCGCACGGGAACGGTTCAGCCTAGCCCGTCGCGAAGTTACGTCATGGAGTGGAACATCAACGTGCAGCAGCAAGTCGCCCCGATGACGACGCTGAGCGTGACTTACGTTGGCTCGCGCGGCGTACATTTGCCCTACCGCACCGATGATGCCAACATTGTTCTCCCCACTTCAACATCTGCAGGGTATCTGTGGCCCACACCGGTCGGCAGCGGGACAATCCTTAACCCCTTCATTAGCCAGGGTGACTTCTTGCAGTTCGGAGGAGATTCCTGGTATGACGGGCTCGAAGTAGGGGTTACAAAGAGAATGAGTCACGGCCTCCAGATTCAGGGATCCTACACCTGGGGGAAAACCCTTGACACGGGTTCCTCGACGATCGCGGGCGATCAGTTTGCCAATTCTCCTTCGAGCCTGCCGTTTTGGTTCGATCCGAGAACGCGGCGCAGTGTGGCCGACTTTAACATCGCGCAAAACCTAGTCGTCAACAGCATCTGGGATATTCCTGTTCCGGGATCGCTTTCAGGCGTGCCGGGAGCGGTGCTGAAGGGCTGGGAACTGGGCGGGATTTTTGAAGCTGCCACCGGCGCTCCATTCCCGGTTCTGGTGGGGGGAGACGCCCTCGGACTGAATAGCCAAGACCCATGGGACTATCCGAACCGCCTGACAGGAAGTGGATGCGGTCTGGACGTCAATCCCGGCAATCCTAACAATTACGTCCGGACGCAATGCTTTGCCCCGGCGAACCCGATCAATCTTTTCGGAAATGCCGGGAGGAATCCGCTAACGGGACCGGGATTAGTCGACCTGGATTTTTCACTGTTCAAGAATTTCTCGGTCAAAAGAATTTCAGAAAGCGCCCGGATTCAATTTCGCGCCGAGTTTTTTAATATCCTGAACCGCGCGAATTTCGCGCCGCCACTCGACAACGATTTTCTGTTCAATCCCGATGGAACTCCGGTCGGAGGAGCCGGCTTGATCGATTTTACTCAGGCGCCATCCAGGCAGATTCAGTTTGGCCTGAAGATTATTTGGTAATTCCGATAGACTGCAGCAAGTCACAGGTTCGGCTGCTGGAAGTGTCTCGATCCATAGAACAATTGCAAAAGGGCATCAAATGAGACGCGGTTCGTGCTGCCAGGATTTGGCGCAGAAATGCGGCCGGGCGCAGCGGGTTTTTTCCGTCGCAGACCTGATGATCTTCGCAGGCGCATTGGCTCTCATGGCCACCCAAGCTTCTGCGGGAAGGGCAGCTCAGTGGGAGATTAAGGGAGAGATGAGCGAGGCTTGCACCTGCGAAGTGCCGTGCGGGTGCAATTTTGCCAGTGGTCCCTCTCCACATCATTACTGTTGGTCCCTGGCGTCGTTTGACATTCAGACGGGGCATTACAGAAACACGAAGCTCGGAGGACTTCATCTTGTGCGTGCGCACGGAGGAAAAGCGGTCGTCTGGTACATCGACGAGCAAGCGACGCCTCAACAGGAGCAGGCCTTGCGCGCCATTGCAAGCCGCGTCTCGCAGTCTTGGCGGCCTTTCCCGGTGCGCTTCGCGAAAGCGCGCATCACGCAGACGTTCCGGAACCGCGCCTTTCGGATTCGGATCATGGGTAAAGGCGGTTTTGACGCCGATGAGCTAATCGGAGGGGATGGAAAGAACCCCATCGTGGTTGAAAACATGACCGCGTGGACTGTTCAGCACGACATCAAGGGCAGGACGAAGTGGCTTAGGTACAGCGATCAATTTGGCGACCGCTTTGACCTCGCGGGCACGAACGCTAACCTGGGCCAGTTTGACTGGACGGACAGAACGCCGCACTATTTTTGATCGATCAATCAGAGGAGGAACGATGAAGAAGATTCTTGGTCTTTGCCTGTTCGCTTTATGCCTCATTCCTTGGGGAAGTGGAACCGCCTTCGCCCAGGCAAGCAATGGCGGTCGTGCAACCCAGCCCGTAGTCGATGTTTCCTTCTACAAGCTGCCTCCAGGCCACCAGGACGAGTGGCTGGCTCTTTATAAGAAATGGCACTATCCCATTATGGAGTGGTACAAGGCGCATGGGTTCGTCACCAGCGAAACCATTTACACGCGGGCGTATCACGAACTAAAACCATCGTGGGATATCTGCATTGTGATTGTGAGCCCTCCTCCAGATCAGGCAAAAAAGCCGCCGTTGGATCGCGGCCAGGTGATCCGCA
>JBOGJZ010000306.1:0-5110 GCA_050745645.1 Terriglobia bacterium
GTCGATGCGGCGGCTCAAATAAGGGAAGCGTTCGAAAGCCAGACGATTGATCCAACTGGCGCAAGTTTTGTGCCGGGGAAACGTGGCGCGATCCAGCAAGATGACGCGGTAGCCTTGGCGGGCCAGCAGCGTAGCCGCCGTTGATCCTGCTGGGCCCGCTCCAGTGACCACGACGTCAGCTTTATAAATCATCGGAGCGGCTCAAGAGTCTGCGTGACAACTGCCGTTTTTGATTTGTAGCGCCGATCGCCGCACCAGTCGAACCGGGAAATCATTGATGTGCTTTGGTATCGTGGCTTACCGTCGTTGCAGCAATTGAGTTCCTGCTCCCCCGCTTTCGCGGCGGACAAGCTTTGCGGGAATGACTGCGAACGGAGAGACTGAGGCATGGCGGCCTACTGCCCTTGCAACTGCCTGAGAACGCCTCCCAGTTTCTGAATGTCCTGGCCGTATCCGCTCCAGTTGCCCTGGCGCAAATCCTGCTGCGCCTGCTGGTAATACTGATTAGCTTGCTTGATCAAAGGCTGCAAGCGCCGCGATTGGCTCCCGGCTCCCGAAAGCTTCTCTGTGACGGACTCAACGGCAGGCGTGGCGCCGGACGCTACCTCGGTAGATGCAGGCGCGTTGCCGAAGATCTCGGCCAGCGCGCCGGAGAAGCTGTCTTCCATCACGACATGGTCAGAGTAGGCTACAATGACTCTCTTCAGCTCCGGCAGAGCTCCGCCGGCTTGTGCCGCAAGGTAAAGCGGTTCCACGTAAAGCACGGCCTTCCCGACCGGAACGACAACCAGCGTGCCCTGAATCACCTTCGAGCCTCCCTGGTTCCAAAGCGTGAGCTGCTGCGAAATCTCCGGGTTCTGATTGATGCGGGCTTCGATCTGCTGGGGCCCATACACCAGCTTATCCTTTGAGAACGTAAAGACGAGAACTTTGCCGTAGTTTGCGCCGTCACACCGCGCCGCCATCCAGGCAATCATGTTGTTCTTGCGCGCCGGAGTGAATGGAACCATGAGCACAAATTCTTCGGACGTTCCGGTTTCCGGCAGCTTCATGATGGTGTAATAGGGCGCCATCGGCTGAGCTGCATCTCCGGAGGTCTGGGTGGCCACACGCCAGAGGTCCTCCTTGCTGTAAAACACCCGCGGATCAGTCATATGATAGACAGCGTATTTAGCAGCCTGAACCGCGAAAAAATCTTCCGGGTACCGGATATGGGCGCGCAAATCCGGCGGCATTTGGGACAAAGGCTGAAAGACGCCCGGGAAAATGTGTGTATATGCCTGAATTAAGGGATCAGTGGGGTCGCTGATGTAGAAGTGAACGCGGCCGTCGTAGGCGTTGACCGTCACCTTAACTGCGTTGCGAATGTAGTTGATGGACCCGTTCGTCGTCTGGGTTGGCTCGGAGTATGGATACTCGCTTGAAACGGTGTAGCCATCGAGCATCCAGTAGAGCGAGCCGTCGCCGGCTATGACCAGGTAAGGGTCATTGTCATAGGTAATGAAAGGGGTGAGCTGACTTGCTCGGTCGAGGACGCGGCGGTAGATCATGATGCGGCTGCCAGGCTGAATGTAGCTGGAAAGCAAGATATTGATCTGGCCGAACCGCAGCGCAAAGAGCAGCCGCCGCCATACGCTGCTGACCGCGATACCGCCCGAACCTTGATACGTGGTGTAGACATCGTGCTGACCTGACGGATAGTCGAATTCCGGAGTGCTCGTCTTGGTGACGCAATAGTTATTCGATAACCGGCCGTAATAGATTTCCGGGCGAGTGACCTTCACCTGAATGCTCGAGGCCGGCGGAATGTTCTTGATAAAGAGCATCGGGAGTCCGTCCGGCGTGGATTCATTCACCGGCCCCAGGCATAATCCGTAACCGTGCGTGTAAATCAGATGTTGATTTACCCAGTTGGGATCGGGAAGGCTGTTTGAGGAAAGCTCGCGCGCTGAAAGCACGACCTGCCGGTAGTCTGAATTGATCCAGTAGCGGTCGACCGAAATGTGCACGAAATCGTAGTAAGTGCGGATCTCCTGAAGCTGCGCAAAGGTTGTGAGCAGAGGAACGTGGTCCCATAAGCGGACGTTGTTCATGGTCGCCTGATTCTGGTGAATAGTGTCCTCAGTCAGATCCTGGAGAGCGGGGAAAGGGCGTTCCACAAAACGGTCGAGTGCGTAGGCCTGCCGCGTAAACTGGATGCTCCTGCCAATATAGGGTTCTTCCTTAGCGAGTTCATTGGGCGTGACGACGTACTGCTGAATGATCGCCGGATAAACGGCTCCTCCGAGAATTGCGACGCCAATTAAAGCGCCGATGGTCCATAGCGCCGGCCACAGCTTCCCCATCTGGGCTCCCACGAAGAAACCTATCGCTGTGATGCAGCACAGGACCAGCAGAATGCGCAGCACAGGCAGGGTCACATGGACGTCGGTGTAACCCGCGCCGTAGATCAGGCCACGCGATGAGTAAAGCAGGCCATACATGGCCAGGCGCGCCCGCCATGCAAACAGCACAAAAAAGAGCCCGCCAATAACCATCAGATGGGCTCGTGGCTGCCGTGCAATGGATGCGCCGCGCGGCGTCACCCACACGCCGCCTTCAACAAAGTACAGGAAGGCGGCGCTCAGCAGGCATAGGATGAGCACCACCAGGAAGAAATGGTAGAGGAACCAGAGAAACGGCAGGCGGAACAGGTAAAAACCCAAATTGATTCCAAATAAAGGATCGGACTGGCCCATGCTTACTGGATGCGTGGCCATCAGGTAATCCATCCAGTGCGTGGTCGCCCAATCGCCCACAAAGTAGCCTATCAGAAGCACCGCCAGCCAGATCAGGCTCCGGAAAGTGCTATTCAGCCGCTCCAATCCTGGAAACTCGGCGATCTGGGAGTAAACGTGGAATCCAGACCGCCGCGCCAAGGATCTGGCGATCAGAAGATTGCACCCCACGATAATAATGAAACCGATGCCGAAATAAGCGCTCAACGACACCTGAGCTTTCAGCGGCGCCGTGTAGAGAACACGGAAACCTTCCTGGTTGAACCAAAGCCAGTCAACCAGCAGGTTGATTCCGCTTGAAAAGAGCGGACCCACGACGAGCAGTATTACGACGAGCGCGGCTATCCAACGCGCGAGGCGGTCTTGACGCACATAAATCTCCGCACGTATCTTCACATAGGCGCGAATAGAGTGTCAAAACTTTTTGCTTTAAGGCGGCTGCGATGGGGCAGCATTCAGGAGGAGAGGACAGGTAGCATAACACGGCGAACGCTGCGCTCAGGCCCGTCTCGTCCAGCCGGCAGTGTCTCAGTTTGGTTGGTGTAGCGGCGAGTTTACCTCGCCAGCTGGCGGCATAAAGCCGCCTCTACATTCAAACTGAGACACCATCGTCCAGCCCTTGAGCCTGCCAGCGCTCAATGCTATCGTGAAACTGGCCGCAGCGCCTGTTGGGTGTTTTAGTTTTTGGAAGCAGACAGCCGGGCGCCCAAAGGGATGAAGGTCTTGCTTTCCTTGAGCAGGGCGCGCGCCAAATGGCCGTTGCAACCGGCAACGGCTTTCAACGATCGGCGGAAAGCATTCCCCCGCCGCACTGCCACCATCGACCTAACGGAAGTTACGCACGCCGATTTCAGGGTAGCGGCTGCTTGATCGAATGCCCTAGCAAGCTGCGAGGCTTAAAGTCCGCTTATAAATAACGAACGGCGCCAGCGGCCCGGATATCCGGCGCCGGCGGGTGCGCCGGAGCCCGCAGCGCATCATAGGCTCAATTTGATTGCGCGCGCAGAAAGGCAAACACTTCATGAGTTGCAAACGTCCCATGGCAGATGTCCTGAAGGGCGTTGCGCTTGCGGCGGTCCTGTGCGGATTCGGCTTGCGCGCGAGAGCCCAGAACACGCCCGCTGCTGCGGCAACGATGAGTTACCAATCTCCTGTAAGCGCCTCTTCCGGAGGCTCGGCGTCTAATCCGGTCGCGGCGATCAGCGCGCCGCAAAACCCCTTTTTCGGCAGCGTGCCAGTTGGCAAGCCCACCTCCGGAGTTTTACCGCTTTCATTGCGAGATGCCATGGAGCGAGGGCTCCGGTACAACCTGGGATTACTGCTCGATGAGCAATCAACGCAGGCAGAGCGTGGCGCGCGCTGGCAAGCCCTAAGCAAGCTATTGCCGCATGTAACCACAGGAACCACGGAGACACGGCAGCAGATTAACCTTCAAGCGCTCGGATTTCCCGGTGGTTTTCCCGGTGTTCCAATCATCGTCGGCCCTTTCAGCACATTTGACGCAAGGGTATTTCTGACCACTCCGGTTGTGAATCTTCAATACTGGCGCGGCGAGCGAGCCGCCTCGGAAAGTGTGCGCGCCGCCGAATATTCGGAGCGGGATGCGCGCAACTTAGTGGTCCTGGTGGTGGGGAATGCCTATCTTATGGTTAATGCAAGCGCGGCAAGAATTCAGTCGGTCGCCGCAGAAGAAAGGACGGCTCAGGCCCTCTACCGGCAGGCTGTGGACCGTTTCCATGCCGGACTGAGTCCGGAGATTGACATGCTGAGGGCCCAGGTCGAACTCAAGTTGCGCCAGGAGCAATTGCTGGCTGCCCACAACGATTACTCCACGGAGAAGCTGGGCCTTGCTCGGGCGATTGGTTTGCCGCTGGGCCAGCGCTTCGCCCTGACCACTAAGACTCCTTACGCGCCTCTTCCAGCAGTGAATCTGGACAAGGCGCTGGCAGACGCGTACCGGAACCGGCCGGATTACCAGTCCGCTCTGGCTCAGGTACGGGCCGCTGAAGCCCAGCGCAGGGCAGTTGCCGCTGAGCGCCTGCCGTCGGTTAGCCTCGATGCCAACTTCGGTGACATTGGCCTGACTCCCGGCAACTCTCACGAGACGTTTCTGCTCTCAGGCACCCTGCACATCCCAGTTTTTCAGGGGGGGAAGGTGCACGCTGATGTACTGCAAGCCGATGCCCAGTTGCGCCAGAAGCAGGACCAGCTTGCGAATCTGAAAGCGCAGATCGATTACGACGTGCGCACCGCGCTGATGAATCTTCAAACTGCCTCCGACCAAGTTCAGGTAGCGCGTAGTAACATTGCTCTTGCGAACCGGACTCTGACGC
>JBOGJZ010000307.1:0-2868 GCA_050745645.1 Terriglobia bacterium
AGAGCTGATGGAGCTCGTCAAACGAGCGTTGCGGCAAACTTTCGAACGTTGGCGGCAATGTTGTTACGACGCTCATCCCCCCGCCTGTCTGGCGAAGTTCAGGAACATCGAGTACAGCACGACGAAAACCAGATCGCCGGTCACGGGAATCAGAAAAAACCGTGGCGCTTGTCCTTGAAACAGGAAGAAGCAGAAAATCGCCGCGAAGGCGAGCTTCCCGATGATTCCCAGAATGACGATATTCTTGTTGCCATACATGTCGCGGTAGACCATGGCATAGCCGATTCCAAAGGTCATGAACAGCGCAATCCAGGCGTAGTAATAAAGCGCTGGCCGGGGAGTCGGCAGCCCGGCTGTGGCGAAGATCCATTCCGTAGCGGCGATAATGAACACGCCCCCTAAGAGATTCCAAATCGCGCCCGCTAGAAACATGCCTTTGTACCACTTTTCGCTCAATCGCTTCTCCCTGAAGTCTTGCAGCTTTGGCAGGTTGCGGAAGAAATTTCAAATGCTCAAGTATTCTCCATAACCGCGGCCGTTGGCTGGCTGTCCCTTGTAGCTCCCGCTGAAGGTGAAATTATAATACGTCATATTGCTGCTTATGGCTGGCGGCGGCCACTCGCGCACGCTGTCATACTCCAAGAATCCCTCGGTAGTGGCCGCGCGGACTTTCCATTTACGGGGAAAAGCGGCGGCGCGTTTCCCTGACTGCTTTCCGGCCACGCCCGATTCGTACTCGATGTACTCGACTTCGATGCTCTGTACCGGAACATACTTTCCGTTCAGGTAGAACCCGCCCCGGTTCCGAAAGTCAATCCCAAAGCCTCGCGCGAGCATAAAGCCGCCATGCAACCCGTTATCACCGATCAAAAGCTCGTAATGATACCGGACGGGGTGGAACGACGGGATCAGGGTGGTGATCAGCCGCAGCGGCGACCAGAGAATGTTGAAGCTGAACGGCCGGCGCGAAAACCCGTGTTCGAAGCCGCCGCGCCCTCTGATGGCCGTCATTTCCTCCGCCGGCGCTGCAGCTCCGCCTTCTTCATTTAGGCGGCGTACGCATTTCAAGGTTCCTTCGTAAGTTCCGAAGCTCGCGAAGTACGTAAACACCTGGGGAACATCCGCCCACCAGACGATGTCTTCGGCGTGGTAGTTCAATGATATGGTGATCTGCGCCTGGGGTTGAATAAAGTTGAATTTGTAGTGAGGCCAGGCTCCCTCGACTCTGCCATAGAGTTCGCTCATTTTGCTGGTCAATGGGTCGGGCCCTGTGATGGAAACGTCCAGAGCGCCTGTTTTCATCGTGAGCGCCCGCCGCTTGGGCAGATACCGGTGAAAAAGGAAGTTGGCTTTTTCGATTCCTCCGGCTGGATCAAAAACCTCGCTGGGCAGCAGGACGAGATGTTCCACCGCGTCGAATGGAGAAACGCCCGGAGGAAGCGCTTGGACATTATCCACACCATCGAGGCCGTAAAGGCCGGTCATGATGCTGGCCCGGATCATCTTAACCGGCAGCGAGCGGTCGTCGGGAAACATGAAGAAATACCAGCCGTCCCAGCCCGCCCACCGGGCGGCGGTGTCAACGGTCCCAGCCGGGGTTCTCGCAAAGTAGCGCGGAAGCTCATAGGAGTTGGGAAGATAATCGCGGACGTTCTTCAGGGCGCGATCAAACAAGGCATAAATCCACACCGAGTTGAAAACCAGGAGCAGGTAGGCAGCGATCAGAACGGCGATCACGATGATTATGGGGAGGATCACGGCAGTCCTGTGCGGCGCGAGATGCCGCCGGCCGTCATTCGGCCAGACGATAGCGCTCCGCGAGAGGGATTAGGTTGTCCGCAGCCGCTATGCCTTTAACTGCTTGCCTTCGCGGCGAAGGCTGAAGAAAAAGATTGCCAAACCAGCAGTCCACACGATCATTGAAAGGATAAACATCCCTAGGAATGTACGATCCTCGTAGAAAAGCGGCGTGGCGCTTTGCTTCCATTGAGTGTAGGTGCCCAGGTGAAAGGTGCTGCTGGTCTGGCTGAGAACCCAGATGAGCGCGTACACGACGATAGCTCCGTAAACCACGCGGTTCGCAAGAATGCGACCCCTGGAAACAAGCCACTTCCCCAGCAGGAACCCGGCGTTGGCCACCCCGAAAAAGATCACGATGAATAACGGCACAAAGTACGGGTAAGCGGCCACCGAGCCGGCGTGCCACCACATGTGAGTAGTTTCCCAACCAAAGTAGTTGAGGATGAAATACAGAGGGATCCAACTGAAGAAGAAAATCTGAAAAATGTTGTTCTTCAGCATCGCGCGAAAATGGTCTTCAGGTTTCGCGGATTGTAGCTGCTTTTGGGCTGCGTCAGCGAAGAACGATCCCACGGCGAAGGCGATCGGGACGTCAATCTGCACCATAATCTCAACATCCTTTCCAACGAATCCGGCAAGGCAATCCTCTTTACCAATCCAGTTGCGCTACGCGCTGGAGACGCTCTCCGGAGCTTTCATGCCCGCTCTGGCGCAGTTCGCGCTATTTATCACCTGGTTTCAGATGCTGACGCCCGGCTTCAGAGTGGGTGCCCGGGCATTGGGCAAACGTTACACCGAAGGCATTTTCAAGTCAAGGATGCTGGATGGGTACGATGATGTAAATCTTTGTGTGTGGAAAGAGGAGGAGGGTATAAGTTGTGGTATTGATTCAAGCAAGGCCCAATTCCTTAAGGATAAGGAACTTACACTCCGAGCAACGAGTTTTCGCCGGTGGAAATTCGTAATGGTCTTTGGGACGCTGGTCGTGTGGGTGGCGCGGACGCGAGGGAGAAGCTTTCTGCCTGGGTTGTAACTTTTCGTTATGTTTGAGACGTAAGTGATCTATCG
>JBOGJZ010000308.1:0-2785 GCA_050745645.1 Terriglobia bacterium
TTGCGGTTCCTGCGATGATGATCGGCCACTTGACGTTTGCCGGCTTAACCGAACTCGTGATTTCCGGTAGCGTGGTCGCATATCTTCAACGCACGAACCCGGAAATGCTGAGGCAGACGGCGCCCGGCGCGCGAGCGGTCGCGGAGAAAACGGTAGGGCTGAAGCACGGCTGGGGTGCGACGAGACCGCTGTGGACTGGTGTAGCCCTCCTCATGATTCTCGCGCCGTTGGGCATTCTAGCTGCGGGCGCCGCATGGGGAGAGTGGCCGGCGCGCGATTTCTCCAATCCGGCGGCGCGACAGCAAATCATGGCGGCCTCAAACCGTCACGCTCCTCCCGTTCGTGCGCCTCGTGGCCTCGAGCACCTGTCATCCTTATGGAGCGCTCCGTTTCCTCGTTATAGCCCTCCGTTCGTCCACCAGCGGTTCTTTGGCTATTTTATGTCGGCTGTATTCGGCGCTGGACTCATCCTGGCGATATTCCTGATCGTGAGCTGGACGTCTCTAAAACAATGGCGAGTGACAGATGAAAAGTAATTTTGTTGAACGAACGCTCGTGGCGCTTGTGGACGGAATCAGGCACGCGCTTGCCGCCGAAGAGATAGCCCATGCGAACGGGTTGCTCCAAAGTCTTGATCCTCGCGTGAAAGTCGCGGGGATACTGATTTGGATCATCGCTGCCGCGACATCGCGAAGCCTTTGGGTCATCCTGGCGCTGTTTATTGCTGCTCTGACTCTTGCTATTCTCTCGCGTGCCGCTTTCGGGACTCTTGGGAAGACGGTTTGGATTCCTGTTCTGATTTTTACGGGCGCCATCAGCCTGCCGGCGTTGTTTTTAACTCCGGGTCAGCCGTTGGTTGCCGGCTGGCCGGTCACCGCGCAAGGAGCGACCGCCGCAGCGTACCTTGTAGGCCGCGCTGAAACCGCCGCGACGCTCGCGGTCCTTCTAGCGCTTTCCACTCCCTGGAACCACATCCTGAAGTCGCTCCGCGTCTTCGGATTGCCGGCGGCGCTGGTGGTTATTTTGGGAATGACTTACCGGCAGATTCTCCTGCTTCTTCAAATCGCGTGCGATATGTTCAGGTCCAGACAAAGCCGGATGGTGGGGAGGCTCGATGGGCAGGACCGGCGCCGCGTGGCCGCGGCAAGCGCAGGGGTCCTGCTCTCGAAGAGCTTGCAAATGGGTGAGGATGTTTACGCGGCCATGCAGTCTCGCGGCTTTCGGGGCGAGGTCCGCACGCTGGATGATTTTCGGCTCCGCTGGTCCGACGCGTTCGCCCTGGCCATCCTGCTCGCCCTGGCATTGGCCGCATTCTGGCTTGGAAGGTGATCATGGTTGTAGCGCTTGTCTGCCCTTTTGCATGCGCTGCGAAGACCGTTTTTGGGGTGCAGCAAGCCACGCCACAACCTTTTGCGGCTGCGTTTTTCAAGGGTAGCGTCGGAAGATATGCATGGTTCGCTATGGAGACTCATCAAAAATGCCCGCTCCCGTTTTTGAGCTGCGAGACATTACTTTCCGCTATCACAAAGTCACCGCACTCGACTCGCTGAACCTCAGCCTGCCGGCGGGCCAGCGGATAGCGCTGCTTGGGCCCAATGGGTCCGGCAAATCGACATTGTTGCACATTTTGGACGGGCTCTTGTTTCCCCAAAAGGGCAGTGTGCTTTTCCAAGGCGAGCCGCTTACCCCGGAGCGACTTCAGAATGAAGAATTCAGTTTTCAGTTCCGGCGCCGCGTTGGGTTTGTGTTTCAGAACCCGGATGTGCAGTTGTTTTCACCCACTGTCTTTGACGAGCTCGCCTTCGGACCTCTACAGCTTCGTTGGTGCAAAGAAGATATTCGCCGCGCGGTGGCTGAAATGCTCGACCGGATGGAAATTACCCATCTTAGAGACCGGACGCCGCAGCACCTGTCGATGGGTGAGAAAAAACGGGTCGCGCTGGCATCGGTTCTGATCCTTGATCCGGTGGTGCTTCTGCTCGATGAACCTACAGCGGCCCTTGATCCGAGAAGCGCGAGTCGCATGATCGATTTTTTGGCACGGTGCATCCAACCCTCGAAAACCGTCATCACTGCTACCCACGATCTGGATATTGTGGAGGATATCGCTGACGCCTGCTATGTTTTTCAGGACGGCTGCCTGGTTGCCGAAGGCGGTCCATCGGAAATCCTGGCCGATAATTCAATGCTTGAGAGGACGAGCCTTGTTCACTCCCATCTTCACAAACACGCTTCGGGCGAGGTTCACGCTCATCCCCACTTGCATCGTCACACCCATTGAAAGCAATCAGCCATTGCAAGCCGCAGCCCTTGAGCAGCAAGCGCTGCACTACAACTGCAATGTTTCCGGCGTTGACGGAACTATGCACCGATAACGGCGGGGCATGAGGAATTGGCATACAATGAGGCTTTTGCTTGGCAGAGTGTTAGAAGGATCCTCAGAATGACACTATCGCCGGATTTTCAGGTTGTTAACCGGCAATACATCCGCTGAGCGGCCTTATACGGAAAGACTGCGGCTTATGCAACCGGTTAGAGTGCGCTTTGCTCCATCACCCACAGGCTACCTGCACGTGGGCGGCGCGCGGACGGCGCTTTACAATTGGCTTTTCGCCCGGCACGAGGGCGGCACCTTCATCCTCCGCATTGAGGATACGGACGCCGACCGCTCGCGCCCTGAACTGGTGACGGGCATTCTCGAAGGACTTGAATGGCTGGGTCTCGCCTGGGACGAAGGGCCTATTTTTCAGTCGCAACGCCTGGAGCGCTATCGCGCCGCCGCCGC
>JBOGJZ010000309.1:0-8580 GCA_050745645.1 Terriglobia bacterium
CGCTCCGCGTGGAGCGAGTTGCACGAGAAGGGGATTTGAAGCGCGCCGAGGAAGCGATTCAACTTCTCGAAGCAGCCCTCAATCAACTCAAACCGGTTCTTTCAAACTTCGCCGGAAAATTTGCCAAGCCCCTGCCGTCTGGCAGCCAAACCTGTTGAACACACTGGTCTTCTTTCCAGGTGTCGGCCTAGCCCAAAGAAAGACAAAGTTGATTTCACGTTATATACGTGTTACACGTATAATACGTGCTGAAGGAGGAATGTTGCAGTGGATAAGGAAAAAAGTGGAAAACAGAATGTGACGATCAGTCTCGACCGGCGGACCATTCATAAGGCCAAGGTCATCGCTGCCCGGCGTTCAACTTCGATCAGTGGTCTTCTGGCTCATCAAATTGAGATTCTTGTGGGTGAAGAGGAAGCCTATGAACGCGCTGAGCGGCAGGCAATAACCCTGCTCGACCAAGGCTTCCACTTGGGCGGCGCAATTCGAGCCAGTCGAGATAAACTCCATGAGCGGTAGGACCTTCATCGATACCAATGTTCTGCTTTATGCCCACGACGTAGATGCAAGTGCGAAACGCCAAATCGCAAAAGAGGTTCTTCGCGAGCTTTGGAATGAGCGAACAGGCGTCCTTAGCATGCAAGTGCTCCAGGAATTCTACGTCAACGTCACACGAAAGATTCCGTCTCCGCTGTCAAAGGATTTGGCACGCCTTGTCGTGAGCAGCTACTCGATCTGGTGCATGGAAACGACTCCGACTGAAATCTCTGCTGCATTCCGGATCGAGGACGAATCGCGAATCGGTTTCTGTGATGCCCTAATTGTTTCGTCCGCCGTCGAGAGCGGTGCGACTCGGATTCTCTCGGAAGATTTGAACGCTGGACAACGAATCGCTGGCATTCTCATTGAGAATCCCTTTGTCGGTATCCATTGAGGCGTCAAGCAAGCAGGATACCAGTCCTGGCAGTACGCAAATACGGACTGGGAATGCTGGCGTCCCCGACGGGATTTGAACCCGTGTTACCGCCGTGAAAGGGCGGTGTCCTAGGCCGGGCTAGACGACGGGGACGAAGATTTAAGGCGGCCAACGCGCGTTCGACGAGGAGAATGTCTGCTAGCCTTGCGCGGAGAGGGCCTAGAAATACGGCTCGCAGATGCTACCTCTGCCTGAGCAGCCTGTGAACTCCGGTTATCGTAGCAGCCGGTGTTCAGGCCTGTCAATTGCTTATACTCGTTGGCCATTTTCCTGGAAATCAGGGGCGCTTAAGAGTACAATCACCACCATCATCCAATGGGCCGCGCCCATTGTGAAAATTTCACCTTAATTCACGCTGAATAGCACAAGGAGCGCTCCATGGATGTCACGAACTGGTTCGGGGATCTCGTCTCTCATCCCAAAGTCTTGGTGGAAGCCAATTCAGTTGAGGATATTATTGTTGTTCTGAAAGATCCGGTGAAATATCCTTCCCCCATACGGGCAGTCGGTTCAAACCATTCCACCTCGCCCTGCGGCGTAGCTGACGGCGGAACGCTCATCAAAATGACCAACATGAACCGCATTTTGAACATCACGAGCGACACGGTCACAGCCCAGGCCGGAGCGCTTTACATCGACGTTGCCCACGAGCTTGAGAACCACGGGTTACAGTTTTACGTCAATACAGAGATTGGCAGCCTTTCGATGGGAAGCGCCGCGTGCGCAGGAACCAAAGACGCTTCCATGCCCGGCGAGTATGGCCAGGTAAACTCATATGTCATCGGCCTCAAGATGATCCTGCCATCGGGTGAGCTTTTGGCGGTGACGGAGGATCAGCCTGACCTCCTGCAAAAGGTCCGGTCGAGTTACGGGACGTTTGGGATTGTCACCGAGGCGACAATCCGCGTGAAGCCCATCCAGCCTATGGCGGTTCATCATGAAACTTTTAACCTTGAGGATTTCGTCCAAAAGCTGCCCGAGCTGAAAGCGCGCAGTGAAGCGATGTTTTTTTATATCTTTCCCTTCGATAATCTGATCACCAT
This sequence comes from Terriglobia bacterium, assembly GCA_050745645.1. Classification (GTDB taxonomy): domain Bacteria; phylum Acidobacteriota; class Terriglobia; order UBA7540; family UBA7540; genus RH2-MAG17b. The sequence continues at coordinate 2,020 of JBOGJZ010000309.1, forward strand.
TGAGTTCCGGAAATATAATCCCGGCGCCTCGGGATCTCCGAATCGCCACATCTGGCCGTTGCGTAACTACTTTTGGGCGACGGTCGGGCCCCGGTTCTGCCATCAAGTGGAGAATGATATTCCGGTCTCCGCTGTCCGTTACGCGATGATTAATGACTTCTGCGCCTTGTGGCGATTCAAACTCACCGAGCTGATTCACAGCGACTACACCATCGCCACAGACCAGATCATTCGGTATCCGGCAATTTCTGATGATAGCCGCTACACCTTCAGCTTGTGGGCTTTCCCCGAGGAGAGTTATCCCACCGTACTGCCCGAGTACTTCAAATTCTGCCGGGACTATCACCAGCAGAAGGGCTACCGCACCAACATGTTGAATGTCGGCTATACCATCGCTAAGGATCAGAGCTCGCTGCTTTCGTATTCCTACGATGGAAACGTGATGACGATCGACCCAGTCTCGACGGCCAACCCAGGCTGGAAAGACTTCCTCGAAGCCTACAATGAGTTCTGCATTGAACGCGGCGGCAAAGCGCTCTTCAATCAGACATGGGGAGTTACACGCACTCTCGCACAAAAATCTTTTGGAGACCGGTTGAAGGTTTTTGCCCAAACCCGCAAAATTTACGATTCCGGCGGCCGATTGCTGAACGCCTACTTCCGGGACCTGCTGGCTGAGTGACGGCAATGTGCGGCCCGGCGCGGAAATGACCTGCAAGGAATGAGCGAGAAGTCTTCATGCCGCGCGTGCTGCTAGCCGCAAAGGATTGGAAGTTCCGCGCCTTGCTCCGCGCTCAACTCCAGGAGGAAGGGTTTGAAGTAACTGCCCAGGAGAGTACACGCGACGCATTGAATGAGCTCACTAATCTTGCAGACCTGCCGAAGCTCCTCGTGGCCGATGTCACTGGCAGCATTCATCCTGTCGCGGAAGTTGATCTGCTCGCGCGTTGGGCTCCTTTCCTTCCCGTCTGGTTGATCTTGAGCCAGACGGTTGCGCTGAACCTGGATATTAAAGGTTTGGGTTTTGAGTGGGTGATCTACCGGCCTCAGGATATGGCTTGTCTGGTAGACCAAATTAAGAACAGGGTGGCGGGAGCGTAGCTTGTTATCAGAGATACCGAAAGCCGGTGTTCTTAATGAATCAGTGTCTCAATAGTGCAATGATTCAGTATCCGCCCGGAAACATGCGATCCACCAACTCATGCGTGTGGACGGAATCCAGCTTAGTAGCTGCGGTCTCCGCCAGCCGCTTCAGTTCGTGCGCAGCCCGGTTGGCAGCTTGCAAATAAGCCCTGGCTGCCGCCTCGACGATGTTTTGGCTGGTCCACTTGCCTGTAAATTCACGCCCTTGGAAGCTGGCGCGGATCAACACCTCGGCAACGCCCAACCTGCCCTGACCTAGGGTCTGGACCATGAAATCTGCAATCACACCCGGAACGCCGGTAATGCGGTCAATGGCCCGAAAAGCGGCATCGCACGGCCCCTCGCCTGTGGCTGAATCGTGGTAGGTCTGGCCGTCCTTCTCCAGTTCTACGGTAGCGGTGGACCTTCCTTCATTGGATGAGACGCTCTGGAACAGCTTGAGTACATACGTTTCCGGAACGCTCTCGAAGCCCTCAGAAATGATAGCGATAAGGTCTTCATCATAGACTTGTTTTTTGCGGTCAGCGATCTGACAAAAGGACCGGTACGCCTGATCGAGTTCCGGTTTGGTCAACTGATAGCCCATCTCTTCGTAGCGCTTGGCCAGGGCATGGCGGCCGGAATGCTTTCCGAGCACAATCTGATTGGAGGTCATCCCAACGGTCTGAGGCTGCATGATCTCGTAGGTGATGGCATTTTTCAAGACCCCATCCTGGTGAATGCCGGCTTCGTGAGCGAAAGCATTGCGGCCCACAATGGCTTTATTACGCTGCACCCCGGTACCGGTTACTCGGGCCAAAAGCTGGCTTGCAGGATAGATCTCCTCAGTGTGTATCCGGGTGTAGATTGGCAGCGCGTCGCGCCTTACGTGAATCGCCATCACGATTTCTTCCAGCGCGGCGTTACCCGCGCGCTCACCGATGCCATTGATCGCGCACTCCACCTGCCGGGCGCCGCCTCGAATGCCGGCAATGGTGTTGGCCACCGCCAAGCCCAGGTCATCATGCGTGTGCGTACTCAGAATGACGCGATCCATGCCAGGGACCTTCGCCTTCACTTCCGCGAACATCTGTTCGTATTCCTGCTCCAGGCAGTATCCCACCGTGTCGGGCAGGTTAAGTACCGTAGCCCCGGCCTCGACAGCTGCATGGCAGCACTCGATGAGGTAGCCGCGGTCCGTCCGCCCCGCATCCTCGGGTGAGAATTCCACGTCGCCGCACAGCGACTTGGCGTGGCCCACCGCAAAACTGATCTGCTTCAGAATCTCTTCACGGGTCTTGCGAAGCTTGTACTGTAGGTGAATGTCAGAGGTAGCAAGAAAAGTATGAATGCGCGGCCTTTCGGCGCCCTCCAGCGCCTGCCAGGCGCGGTCGATATCCAACTGGCTTGCGCGAGCCAATGCCGCGATGATGGGCCGCCGGATTTCGGCTGCGATGGTCCGCACGGCCTCAAAGTCTCCCTCAGAGGCGATCGGGAAGCCGGCCTCGAGCACATCTACGCCCAGACGGTCAAGCTGACGGGCCATCTCCAGCTTTTCCTCGAAGTTCATGCTGCATCCGGGGGATTGCTCACCGTCTCGCAGCGTGGTGTCGAAGATAAAGACCTGTTCCGCCATCGTCTCCTCCAGTTGCTTAGCTCCTGGTTCGCCCCCGTTCCGTTGTCCTGCGAAAAGCCGGTCTCAGGGGGCTGCCCTTCGGCTGCAGGCGCTGTCGCGGATATTCTCCAACCGGACGGCCGCTAAAGTCAATGTGATGCCTCTATGATAGCCGAAGCTTCATGTCTTGGCGCTTTACAGGGGCGTCTACCGGGGGAAGTGGAACTTCAGCTCGCGGGCCATTTCAAACACCGGCTTCTTGCGCTTGCGGATGAGGGCCGCGTGTTCGGAGAGTCCAGTAACCAACATGGGCATGGCAATAGTGGAATCACAGTGGACGGTCGCCATTTTGGCGTTGTGCGCGATCTTGCCCCAGCTTTGAGCTTCCTCAAACGTACAACCCGAAAGGCCGCCCCAGTGCGCGGCGTCCGTGATGATTTGCATGGCGTACTTGTGGCCGTTGTGGGTCTGGCGCAAGAAAGTGGCAGTGACTTCAGTCTGGTTGGTGAAGTTCTTTGGCGTGCCGCCGCCGAAATAGATGACGGCGCTTGCTGGAGAATCAGCGGCCAGGTGCGCCGTTTCGAGCACGTCTCCAACCACGTCGAAGAGAAGGCGATTGCCCCCTTCGTGCCGGTTTTCAGCAATGCCGATGCCGATCGAAGAATCGCCGATCGCGGGGCAATAGAGCGGTATGCACGCTTTGGCAGCCGCGCTGACAATGCCGTCCTCCTTCGCGTGCTTACCTAGCTCCGTTCCGAGCAAAAATAAGAACTCACGCGTCGTATAGGCCCGTGACTGGTCCAGCCTGGCGGCGAAGCGGCCGATGAACGCGTCGTGCTGGCGGAAGCGGGCTTCATCCGCCAGCGTGTCGTACATGCGGTCAATGAGCGCTTTTTGCAGCGCTACGTCATCCATGGACGGTGAACATTGATAGTGTTTGTCGCCTAGCGTTTCGTGGATATCGTGGAAGAAGTTGGCGCCGGTCGAAACCAGACAGTCGATGAGCCGGTTTTTGATTAGGAACACCACCAGCCGCCTCATTCCCGCTGGAACCATGGCGCCCGACATGCCCATCATGATCATCACCCTGTCTTCAAGCATGGCCTTCCAGACCTTATAGGCTACGCCCAGGCTCCTTCCCTGGAACGAAATACCCGCCATTTTATCGAGCAGCGCGCTCACCGTCTTTCGCTGATCGATGGCCAGAGGCCGCGTGGGAGTGCTTAAAATCTGGCTTTTACGCATAAACTTATCTTAGACAGGTTGCTGGAAGACGTTCCGGAGCGGTGTCATTTCGAGCGCAGCGAGGAATCTCGCTTTGAAAATAAAACTCTTGCGAGATTCCGCTCAAATGCAGATTCTTTGATTTGCTCAGAATGGCACTCAAGGGGCCTTTTCAGCCCTTTGCGATAGGCGACAAGATCGTGTTCTCCTCAATATAGAAAGGGTGGAGATTGCCGCCATAGCGCCATGTCCGGTCCAATGTTTGGACATCTACGGCAAAATGGACGGGTTTTATTCTTCAACGCCCAGCAAAATCGAGGCTGCTAGAACCGTAGTCCACAGGGCGCGCTTGTCCCCCACGGCGGACTGGGTGACATGCATGGTGCGGACAATTCTGTTTGAAATGCGGTAGATTTCCTTCTTTTCGTCCCAGCTCCGGTCGGAATCAAATTCCACACCGAGCGTCGTGGCGAGCATCTCGGCCGCCAGCTCTTCCGCATAGTCGCCCGCTACCTCCTCGGTCTCACCGAAGGAATGATGCTCCGAAAGATAGCCAAACATGTTGCGGTCGGTGGGTATGGCGACGCCGACCGACGCGGCGATCAGACGATGCGGCTCCCGAGTGGAATTCTCGCTCATGACCACAAAGCTCACCTGGCCGGGCCTCAATTCCTTCACGCCCTCGCTGCGTGGGACTAGTTTACACCGCGGTGGAAAGATGCTCGATACTCTAACCAGGTTGCAGGCGGCGATACCCGCCGAACGCAGCGCCAGCTCGAAGCTAGTCAGCTTTTCGCGATGCTTTCCAACGCCCTTCGTCAAAAACATCCGCCTCGGGACGAACATGTTCGCGCCTCATCCGCCTTCCCAATGAGTTGGCTTACCACAGCCTGTTTGCCTTGAAATCACCGCAGTCGCCGTTAGACTGCGCTTCACAGGGTAAATGGTAAAAGTACAAAAGACAGGCGGGAGTGTCAACGAAAATTGCACCCGCCTCTGCTCTCGCATCTATGAATGAACCCAGGACTGAAACGCACGAGTCGAAGCAGCCTGCCGGAAAATAACCGGACACTACGACAGAATCGTATTCTGTTACCAGATTAGCTTCAACGCGAACTGGATTTCACGAGAGGGAATTTGCGTAAACGTAATCAGCCCTGCACTGGAAAGAGGATGCCCGCTTTGGTCGAAAATTTCCAGATTGTCTGTAGGCGAAGCGAAGCTCGCGCGATTGAAAATGTTGAAGAACTCTGCGCGGAACTGCAAATTGAAATTCTCCGAGATCACCCGGATCTGGCTGTTTTTAATCAGAGAAAAATCCAGGTCGGACACCCCAGGCCCAGTCAGGGTGTTACGGCCGAGATCGCCCCGGAGGTTTGCAGGAACTGGAAAAGCCAGGCACTGAGTTTTGATGTAATGGTTGGGATTGCCGGAGTTCACCAGCGAATTGCAGCCAGGGCCAGTCAGAAGATCGGGCGGCTCAATGGTAGCATCCAGCTTGGTCCCAAGCGGATCTCCGCCCATTGTCGGGGTGAATGGCTGCCCGGTGCTGGCCTTGTAGACGCCGCCCAACTGCCAGCCGCCTGCCGCCCAATTCGTGAACCTTGAATGCAATTCTGGGCTGGGTAACGCCCACGTAAAGCTGAGCACAAAATTCTGGCTCACGTTGAAGTCGGAGAGGCCGCGTGTCGTTCGCTGATCGAAGTAGAGCGGACTGAGCACTCCGTTTGGATAGTTATCATCGGCCACAGTCGCAGAGAGAGTGTCGATACTCTTGCCCCAAGTATAGGCGGCGTGGAAATCAATGCCGTGGGTCAACCGCTTTGTCAGGTTGGCTTCGAGGGCGTCATAGAACGAGTTGGCCTGCCAGAGCGGTCCGGTGACGCGGCCGTAGTTTGGATTGAGAATTTGGCTCGTCGCGGCTGGGGGGAAAAGATAACCCTCGGGCGTGAGCGTAGGCAACACCATGTCAAAGTTGTCCATTTTATACGGCTGGTGCACACCCCTAGATCCCACGTACCCGATCGTCGCGACAAGGCTGGATGAAAGCTTCTGAGCCACGCTCAGGTTCCACTGCATCACATAGCTCCGGTTTGGATTGAATTCGATGTAAGTTGCCCGGCTAGAATCAGGATTGCTCGCGGCGAGTGCATACGCTCCGGTTGGAAAAGAACCCGGAGGGATTACAGGCGCGAAGACCTGCTGGGAAAATGGGGCCGTAAATGGAGTAATAAGCGTGAACTCGTAAGGCAGTGGCAGCACGTCAAAGACGCCAAACCCGCCACGTAACAGCGTACTGCCGCCATTTCGCGGGCTCCAGGCGAAGCCGAGGCGTGGCTCAAAGTTGCGCAGCGTCGAATTTGAAAAATAGGGAGAACCGATCTGTTGCTGTGCGTCCGTCAAGTTACGCAGGTTTGCCAGCCTGTTGTGAGCCTCGGTAGGGACTGTCGTCATCTCATAGCGCAAACCCGCATTCAGGGTTAAATTCCGCCGCGCCCGGATATCATCCTGAATGTAGGCGCCGAGCAGAGTCTGGCGCATTCCAAACGTGGAGACTGGTATGGGAACCAGTCCCTGAAAATACCGCGGACGGTTCGTCA
>JBOGJZ010000310.1:0-2997 GCA_050745645.1 Terriglobia bacterium
ATGCATGCTTGCATTCATTTCAACCATACCAATGGCAACAGTTGGATTCATTCCTGCCGCTATCAAACCGCTTTGCATTTGTTCATCAGGAATAACTCTCCATTTCAAACCAGGCTTCCCGATAGCTGCCCCTAAGATACTCGCCGCTTCATTGCAGGTAAGTTCATCACTTGCCACATAGCGTATTTTTCTGCCCACAAGGGGTGTTGTTATTTCTTCGGCTACCGCAGCGGCGATGTCTATTGGAGAAACCCAAGGCATTATGTCGTCTGCGCCGTAATTTGAAGCGATAACGCCTTGTGTTTTTATGGCGTTTACAAGCCAAACAGATTGTAGTAGAACGCGACGGGGCGCATATGCGTAATGGCTACATCTGATGGTAATTCTTTTAAGATCCTCTCCACGTTGTAATGAAAAAGGAGGACGCCATTACCTTTATCTGTGTGAGCGCCAATGCTGCTGAGATGAATAACGCGCTTTACGCCCGATTGCCTTATCGCTCGTGCATAGTTATCGGCAACCGTGTTAGCAGCCATCATTAGATCAAGGTTGGGGTCAAAGAGGTCGGGAACAGGAAGCATACAATACACGGCATCTGCACCTTTAAACGCCGACGTAAGAAAATGAACGTCTTCGACGGTACCAATGGCCGCTGCGGCGCCTAACGCTTCAATGTCCTTTTTTCTTTCGGCGTTACTGCTGATAACCGTAATCGAATGCCCCTTTTGCACTAACTCTTGGGTTAGTGGTTTGCTGATGTGTCCTAACGAACCTGTAATTGTAATTTTCATCTCTATTTCTCCTTATTCTTTACTTCATTTCATGACCATGATCGCATTCGCAGCCCGTCATATCCGTTCAGGCTTTGAAATAGCTCGGCCGGTCGAGCTCGGGAATAAGCCCGGGTTGCTTCGGCTGCCATCCCAGCAGGTCCCGAGTTCGCTGGCTCGACGCCGGGTCAGCGCCTGGTGCGTGCCAAGACGAAGATCCGCGACGGTGGCATTCAGTTCGAGGTCCCACAAGAGCGGGAGTTGCCGCACTCACTTCTCACAACAAGACATAACACCGAGATCCCAGCAAGCCGATTCGCCTGGTACATAATTTGCTTCCCTTGCGCACATGGGCGAGCACCGGTCAACTATCAGGCACCGTACTTCGCCTTGAATCGGTCCTACTTCGCTTCTTTGAGTAGTTCGGTTCGGTACTTCGGAGCCAATTCAATTACTTTCTTGATGAACGCCGCTTCCTGCACTGCATCGACCTTGAGAGGCGGAGTGGTGCGCGTCGCAACCGGTGTTCCCACTTCTTTGAAGAACTCCTCTTGGCCTGCTGGCGAGCAGATGCAAAGCATCCTCACCGGCTTCGACGACGCGTTACGGAATTGGTGAGGAGCGTTCGCTGGAATGTTGACTGTTTCTCCAGCGAGCACAAAACGCTTCTCCCCTCGGAAAGTAACTTGCAGTTCACCGTCGAGAAGAATAAAAGTCTCCTCGAAATGATGGCGATGCGGGGGAGGGCCTCCTCCGGGAGGAACGTGCATGTCGATCAGGGTGAATCGACCGGCAGTATCCATTCCGGACAGCAGGATCGTATAGGTGTCGCCAACGACTCCCAGATGCTGGGCATTGCTGTTATCCGGGTTTTCAACCACCAGATTCCGTCGTGGGTCGTCGGCCGGAATCGCAGGAGAAACCTTCGCTACCGTGTTTGATATTGTGGACATTGTCTGCTCCTTGTTTGAAGTTGCGTCTTGTGAACCTGACCAGCACGATTTCCACGTACGAGTGAACGTGAGTTCCGCTGCCCAAACAGTCGCCATCGACCCGCTGGCATTGGGAGGGGAAGGTCCCGATTAGGGTCGTCCGCTGGAATCCCATGTTGACGCCTGGGTTCCTCCTTTCACGTCGCGTCGTTCTCCAACTGGGCTGCAGATTACGCTGCGGCCCACTCCTTAGTTAGTTCTTCAGCGAAGCTGCTGTATGTTCGCGGCTGGTGCCCAAGCAAGGCCGCAAAGCGCGCCGTCTGATCCTCCGTGTTGCTGAATCCACGCTCGACGTAACCCTGGAACATGGCCCGAAGGTCGTAGGCCAGCCAACTAGGAGTCCCTGTTTTCCGCAATTGCGCTTCAAAGCCATCGAAGTCTCCGTGTCCAGCGTAAGTGATTTCTCTGCCCAGCAGCTTCGACCATGTGGCTGCCGCATGCGGACCACTCAACATTTCTGACGAAACCAGTTCGTACGTCTTTCCCTCGTGGCCTTCTCCTGTCAGCGATATCGCGGCCGCCTCCGCAATGTCGCGAACATCCACCACGGCTAGACCCTGGTTTCCCGCGGGAATCGGATAGACGCCGGGTCCGGTTAACACAGGCTTGAGCTGACGCTCATTCTGAATGAAGTACCCTGGCCGCAGAATCGTATAGGGCGCCCCGCCTACACGAATCGCTTCCTCGACGGCATACTTTGCAGCGAAATGCGGCACCTCGAGAAACTGATCTGCCTTAAAGACTGAGAGGTACGTCACATGCTTCAGCCCCGCCTTCTTTGACAGCCCATAAGTGGTAAGAGCTTGCGTGAATTCGTCGGCGACATTGCCAATCAACAGGAACAACACGTCGACACCCTTCATCGCTTCCGCTACTGAGACCGGATCACTCAGGTCGCCGAGAGCGATCTCTACGGCGACAGGAAACGTGCCTAGCTTGGGCTGCTTGCGTGCGAAAGCCCGGACATCCGCTCGGCGTTCAAGAAGCACCTTGACTACCTCGCGGCCTACTCTGCCCGTTGCACCTGTAACAATTACCTTCATTGTTTTCTCCCTCTGCGGCCACCTGCCGCTTCTGAATTTGATACCGAGTAAAGTGACTCAGCGAAAGAGCTTGGGCGGTCGAGATCTGCGATGAGCCCAGGCTGCTTTGGCTCCCAGCCCAAAAGCGCACGGGTTCGCTGGCTCGACGCCGGGTTGTCGAGCGCTGCAAAAGACGCAAACCAGCCGAAGTGG
>JBOGJZ010000311.1:0-2110 GCA_050745645.1 Terriglobia bacterium
GCAAGCCTTGGAAAGCCGATTTATAGTCTACTTACATAGCCTATATAAAAGCCGTCCAATTCCGGCGGATCGGTTTGCTTTTGATATGCGGCGCGCAGAAGATCTAGGCCCAATGCAAATCACCTGGATTCCTCGCGTTCGCCGTCATCCCGGACCTGAAAGCGTTCGAGGAGCGTAAGGGATTGCTTCCACGCGCTTCGCTGCCAGTTATCGAAATTCTCGCGGCTGAGCGTCCAGGGCGAGAGCGGCATCAGCAATCGTCGCGATAATCCATTCAAGTAAGGCTCATACATACCGCGTAATTCACGGAACTGCTGGCGTGTCAGGCCGCCGGGAAGCAGCATTCCCGCGGCTGTTACTGCTTGTCGTAGCCGTTCAAGCGTGGCTTCCGGCAGGCGATCTGTCTCAGGTGGCTTGGGTGCGCTGAACAGGACCTGGGAAAGATCCACGACGGCGTGACGCGCGATGGCGAAGGTCAATTGCGCTTGCCAGCGCAGGCTCCCTCCGGCGTAGGCCATCAGGAACGCGCTCGAGTCCAATACAGTACTGAGCGCCGCCAGCCAGGACTGATTGCTGTGCTGAGAACGAAAATAGCATAGCACCGGGTACGACAGATGGCTCTCCATGAGCTCAGCGGACCAAATTTCCCACTCCTTCAGGTACGTGATGAGCGCCTGCTCCTGATCGGGGTGAGCGTGCCGCCGAAGCATCTCTGCGGCAGCGGGGGGCGAGCCGGCGCGGGCGTCCATGAGGGAGATGTTAACTTCGCGCCGGGAGAAGGCGCCGTAAAGCACAGGGAGGTACGCGATGACTACGGCTAACACGCCGAAGCCGGTTCCTGCTTCCGCCACGGTAATGACGCGCGCGATCGTAGTGCGCGGGGTGACATCCCCGATGCCGAGCGTGAAAAAAGTGGTTCCGCTTAGATAGACGTCGGTGAAAAACGATGGCCGCCCGCCGATCAGGTTGAGCGCTGATCCCGCGGCCCAGTGGAGCAAGCCGAAGCTTACAATGAGGCCTAGCGCCCACACCACAAACAGGGTGAGCAATGACAGTGGGCCAAAATAACTGAGGAAAGTTTCCCGCCGATTTCCGGGCTTCACGCGCCCTGCGAGCGCCGCCCACGGCGCCCACGTGTAACGATAAAAGGCGCGAGTGAGGCGAAAATATCTCGTCACCCGCCTGGGAAGAATGATGGTTTCAAAAGCGTCCCAGAGGATCGCAGCCAACAAAGCGACGCCAGCCGCGGCGGCAAGAAGTCTCATTGTCATGGCTCCTCTGCCAGCTCACTGGTTGCCACGCAGGATCGGTAGCCTGTGTCATTGTGAGCAAAGCGAAGAATCAATGGTTCTATTGATTCTTCTTTACGACGAGCAGATGCTTCCCGACTTCGCCGGGGCAGGTCGCTTCGCTCAGCATGACAAACCGGTTCTCTCTAAGGGATGAGCACGATCTTGCCGTGCGCTCCAGGCTCCATCACGGCTTCATGGGCGTTCGATGCTTTCGCCAAAGGCAGTTCCTTATTCACGATGGGCCGCAGCGTCCCATTATCGAGTCCTGCTACGAGCGCGGCGTGAATGGTGGCGAGATCGGCCTCAGAAGCGTTCATCATGGTTCCGGCCAGGATAGATGCGTCACGGCTCATGATGTCCCGCGGGTTGATCTCGATGGGGCCACGGCTGCCAACCACCACCACCCGGCCTTTTTTTGCCAACATCGGCAAATCGTGACCCAGGTTTACGTTAGCCAGCATTTCAATGATGACGTCCACCCCGCGGCCGCCCGTGAGTGACGCCAATTGGTCTCGGTAGTTGGGCATATGATGATTCAGCACGTGATGAGCTCCAACGTCCTTGACCAGCTTCAAGCCGCTCTCGGTTCCCGCTGTGCCGATCACGCTCAGCCCGGCAGCGCGCGCTATTTGCACCGCGGCCACGCCGACTCCTCCGCTTGCGCCGTGCACGAGCACCGTTTCCCCAGGCAATGCATGTGCTTGCAGAAACAGCGCCCGCCAGGCTGTGCTGTAAGGAACTCCAACCGCTGCGCCCTGCTGGAACGACACATTGGCTGGCAAGCGATGCACTTGCGATTCTTTGCAGAGAGCCATTTC
>JBOGJZ010000312.1:0-6430 GCA_050745645.1 Terriglobia bacterium
GGTCTTCCTTGTGGGTATTTTTCGACGCCCGCCTGCGCCACGTCCCGCACGCGCTTCGTTGGGGGATCAGCTCCCTGCTGCTCTGGATCGTAGTTTTCCCCTGGTATCTTTCCCGGCGGCGCGCTCCGGAATTGCCGTGTCCACTTATGGAGGCGGAAGCCAGCGTTTTTGTGCGCGCGTTGCTTTGGGTAGTCCTGCTTCTGTTTCTGATGGGCGTGGCTGTTGCGCTGTTTCACAAAGGGTCGCGCTGACCGCCGGGAAGACGGCGCGAGTCTCGGGGCAAGCGCTACCGCAACCGATTCTGAAAATTCCGGTCAGGCGCCGGAAAGGCGCGGCCATCTTTTTTATTCTTGAGAAAAGAAAGCGTAGCGTAAGCGCTCTCACCCCGCCTTACAGCGCCTTTATAGCGGCAACCGGACCGGCCGGTTTTCGCGGGCGGAGATCTCCGAGGCGAAGCAAATTTCGTGCGTGAGCGCTGCATCCTCAAGGTTGGCATGAGATTCGCGCCCATTCATAATGCAGTCAACGAAATGATCGATCTCTTCCTGAAATGGATGATGGTGGACATCAGCGCTATCCGGCAGAACAGTGGGAATGGTCGCCCAGCCGCTTTGCCCCTCCCAGCGCTTTGAGAAGACTTGATTGTTGCGGATCGTTCCAGCGTCACCCAGAAGCTCAATGTTGTAGGTGTAAGGCATCACGCACTCCAGGGATGAAGCCACCTTGCCGATGGCGCCGTCCTCAAATTTCACTAAGGTCACGCTGTTCGGTTCGTACTCATAGTGCAGCGGGTTTTGAGCGCTCACGTTAGCGAGCGCGAACACCTCTACTGCGTTTTTGCCCATAAACCAGCGCAGCCCGTCCACCGCATGGCAGCCCGCGGATAGCAAGCTGCTCCCGCCCATCGCCTTGCGGATATTCCATTCGTAGCCCGGGTACTTTGGTCCGATGGCATGAAAGTAATCGACCTGCGCGTAAAACAGTTTTCCAGCCACACCCTCGGCAAGCAGGGAGCGGATGGTTCGGAAAAGAGGATTCCACCGCAGCACAAAACTTACAAGCGTTCGCACTTTAGCGGCTGAGACAGCGGCCTGTAAATTTCTCAAATCCTCAAGGGTGAGCGCAGCGGGTTTTTCCAGCAGCAGATGCTTACCCGCTTTTGCGCAGGCGATCCCCTGCACGGCGTGAAGATGATGCGGAGTGCAGATGGAGACAATGTGAATTCCCGGGGCTTCCAGCATTTCCTCGAGATGATCGTAGCCCCGGCAATTCTGAAGCCTGTATTCTTCCGCCTTGGCGTGGCCGCGATCCCGGTTGCGGCTGACGATAGCCCGAACTTCCGTGCGGGGGTTGGCGCAATAGGCGCGGATGTGCTCGCCCGCTACCTGGCCGGTTCCAACAACGGCAACTCCGAGTATCTCCATTGCTCCCCTCCGGGAAAACGTAATCCCCGCCCGGCTCCCCAAGTTCTACTGTAACTCTAACGCGCCGCTGAAAAACTCTCTTTAACCGTCATTCTGAGCAAAGCGCGATCACAGAGCGCCGCTACAACTCAAAACGGCGGTTGTCACGTAGGCTCCAGAATGACACGTTTGCAGACTTTGTCAGCGAATTGCTAATGTCCTGAGTCAGAAGTTCGTTGAAAAAGCGATGTCCTGGTCGCTGTCATTCCGAGGGCCGATGTTTTTGGTTGGCCGAGGAATCTGCTTTGCTTTCAATGCTCCGATTACAAGCAGATTCCTCGCGGAGTTTACCCTGAGCGAAATGCGGAGATCCGTCGCTCCGCTCAGGATGACAAGCGAAGGGCTCGGAATGACATTCGGACTTATGAAACGAACTTATAACTCAGGACACTAATGACTTGCAATAGGGCCAGGGGCGCCAGAACCAGAGGATGGAGGCGTCGTCTCCTGATCCAGATTCTGATGAGGGTTGCCGGGGTTTGTCATCTGTCCGCTCGACGACGAGCTGGATATAACCTGCCATTGCCCATTGATCCTTTTCAGCCCGTAGCTTACCTCCACGGCAACATTAGGAAGATTTTTGCTCTGGTATTTAACGAGCGCGCGGGCCGTATCGCCACTCCGAGTGATCTTCTGGAATTGCGTCGTAAAGCTGTTCAGCATTAAATGGCTGTTATGATGGAGGTGCTCCTCAACCGCCGATTGAATGGCCGCCTTAGAATCAGCGCTATGGCAACTCACGACTCCGATGACCGACAACACGGCGACAAGCACCCACAATCTGTGCATAAGAAAACCTCCGGAAGACAATACTTCACGGTACGCCGAAAGCTGCAAAATTGTCAAAGACAGGCCGGAGTGCAGTTTGAGCGCAGTAGCGGCCTAAAGAGTCTGTGCGGCGACTGCATTGCGCAATGCGCGCGGCGGCTCTTTCAAAGTCTCTTCGCGGTCTGGCTTATTGTTCTGCCCGCGCTCGCCTATCAGCCGGCGGCTGCCCGGCGCGGAATGGTGGTGACGACCGAGCCCCACGCATCCCAAGCCGGTGTTCAAATTTTGCGCGAGGGCGGCAACGCTGTCGATGCAGCCGTAGCCATCGGATTCGCCTTGGCTGTCACCTATCCGTTCGCCGGCAACATCGGCGGCGGCGGTTTCATGCTCATCCGCACGGCAAACGGGCAATCCGTGGTCGTTGATTATCGCGAAGAAGCCCCCGCTGCGGCCTCGCGAAATATGTACTTGAACGCACAAGGCCGCATCATCCCTGAAGCCAGTACGGTGGGAGCGCTCTCCGTGGGTGTGCCGGGAACGGTGGCAGGGTTGGCGCTCGCCGAGCAAAAATTCGGCAAGCTTGGCTTGCAGCGGGTGATGGCGCCCGCTATCGAGCTTGCGCGGCGTGGATTCCCAGTCAGCTACTGGCTTAGCCAATCGTTGCGCGGCCATCAAGCGCTGCTTTCCAAATTTGCGGCCTCGCGCCGCATTTTTTTGAGAGACGGGAATTTCTATCAGCCAGGCGACGTGTTGGTCCAGCCGGAGCTCGCGCGGACACTCACCGGCATCGCCCGCCACGGCCCGCGAGCGTTCTACGAGGGCAGCATCGCGGCGGAAATCGCGCGCACGGAAAAAGAACTTGGCGGCATCGTCACACGCGCCGACCTGAAAAGCTACCGCGCGAAACTGCGCAAGCCGCTGACCGGCCACTTTCGCGGCGCCACAATCCTCACCGTGCCGCCGCCAAGCTCTGGCGGCGTCGCCTTGATCGAGATGCTCAACATTCTTGAACCTCTCAACCTCGGCGCTCCGGACTCTCCGGATTCCTACGCCCCAATGCACTTGATCGTCGAAGCCATGCGCCGCGCCTACGCAGACAGAGCGGCGTACCTGGGCGATGCTGATTTCGCGCATGTCCCTGTTCTCGGCCTCATCAGTCCCGAGTACGCCGCCAAACTCCGTGCCGGTATTCTGAATTCCAAGCCGGACGCCGCCATCGGCCCCGGCTCTCCCGCGCCGTTCGAGTCGATGAATACAACTCATTTCTCCGTGGTAGACGCGCAGGGGAATGCCGTCTCGAACACCTACACGCTTAACAACGGATACGGCAGCGGTGTCACCGTAGCTCAAGGCGGGTTTCTCCTGAATGATGAAATGGACGACTTCACCAGCAAACCCGGATCACCCAATATGTACGGGCTGGTTCAAAGCGCGGCCAACGCCATTGCTCCGCACAAGCGGCCTCTATCCTCAATGACTCCGGCCATCGTCACCGAAAACGGACGGCTGCGGTTAGTGCTGGGATCTCCGGGCGGAGGCACCATCCCTAACACTGTCCTCCAAGTGATTTTGAATTCACTCGTGTATAAAATGGATGTCCTGCGCGCAGTGACGGAACCGCGCTTCCACGACCAATGGAAGCCTGATACCGTGTTTCTCGAGCGGCAGGGGTTTTCCTCAGACACAATCGAAAAACTGCGCCAAGCGGGGTACCATGTGGCGCTGGTTGATAGGATCGGCGAGTGCGAAGCCGTCGCCGTAGACCCGCAGACCGGATGGCGATTTGGGGCGGCTGACCCGCGAGGACATGGAGAGGCGGTGGGTTACTGATGAAAGCCGGGCTTTCCACGCATTTGTTTGCTAACCAACGGCTGAGCTCGCATATTCTGGATCAAATTTTCACTGCCGGTTTCCGCCAAGTGGAAATCTTCGCTGCGCGCCAACATCTCGACTATTACAACGAAAACAGCGTGCGCGACCTGGCCCAGTGGTTCTCTGACCACAGTCTGAGCCTCCACTCGCTTCATGCCCCTGTGTTTTCCGATTTCGACTGGGGCCGCTCCGGCGGCTTGCCTATTTCGCTCGCTCACCTTGAAAAGCGGCGCCGCATCGACTCGATGGACGAGATTAAACGCGCCATCGCGGTTGCGGAGCGCCTCCCTTTCCGCTTTCTCGTAACTCACCTGGGACTCGCAGAGGACGATTACAATCTCAGTAGATTTGACGCCGCTTTTTCCTCGCTTGAGCACCTGAAGGTATTCGCTAAGGAGCGCGGGGTGGCGATTCTGCTTGAAAATATGCCGGGCGAATTGAGCTCGCCCGAGCGGTTGGCGGAGTTCGTGCGTTATACGCGCCTTGACGTGAAGGTTTGCTTTGATACGGGCCACGCCCACCTAACCGGCGGCGTTCTTGAGGGTTTCAACCAGCTCAAACCGTTGATCGCAACTGTTCACCTGCACGACAACCGGGGCGAAAAGGATGAGCACCTGTTTCCTTTTGAGGGCAGCATCGATTGGGGCCCGGTGATTGAATCGCTTCATACCTTGGATGGAGCTGTTCCGGCCCTGCTTGAGCCGCGTGATTCAGGACCGGAGGCCAAGCCCTTAAGCCACATGAACGAGATTATAAAAAAGATCAGGGACTCATCCCCTGGCGGGTAGTCACGGTCAACCGTTTTCTGGTTGACCGTGGGTTTTTTATCCGAACGAAAAACAAGGTAGCAAAGTTTGTGCATTTCAAACTCTGTTTTTAGCGGCAAAAGATCAGACGGCGCAGAGTTTCCTCCGTGCCCTGTCACCCTCGCGAAGCTTGTCCTCCGCGAAGGCGGGGGAGCGGGGGTCCAGAACGGTACGAAATATCCTGGATTCCCGCTTACGCGGGAATGACGCGCTATGGATGATTTTCAAGAGAGCGAAGCAAAGGGGATCAGCATGACAGCTCATTGGTTGCGGCTTTGCCGCGCTGCGCTGCCCGCTTTCTCGTTTCAGGCGTTATGCAAGGCCGGTTACGACTCTCCCTGTGCAGTTTTAATCATTTGTTCCGCGATACGTTCTGAGAGCGCGGAAATTGTGAGCAGCGGGTTCACTCCCAGCGCCGAAGGGATCAGCGAGCCATCAACGACCCAAAGACCCGCGTGCACGCCGCCCTGCCCCGTAAAGACCCGGCCAAACTCGTCCACCGCGCCTTGCTGGTAGTCTTCACCGAGAGGAAGCCCGCCGATCGGGTGAGCCGTGAACAGGCGGTGCAAATTCAGAAAATGCCACCACGGACTCTCGATAAACTCTGCGTCGAGAGCCCGCGCGTGCTCCCGCAGCTCATCGTTCATGAGCGCGAAAATGGGTTCATTGCCGGCCCCGTCCCAATCAATCTCAAGCCTTCCGTTCGGATCAAACACCCCGGTTTCCAGGCGCATCGTCCCCTTGGCGTTGTCCTGCCCCATAACGAGATAGGCCATAGTGTGATTCATGGCGTTGTCGGGCTGATAGGGATCGAAGGGATTGTCTCTCGCCAGGCGGACCTTTTCTTCTGATTCGTATTTCGTCTCAGCAGGCTCTCCGCCCATCACGCCCAAAGCCACCATCGCCGCGCTCACGTAGGCGCTTGGGAAGGTCAAATCTTCCACCACCATCCGCCTGCTGAGAGGCAGGTTCTTGTCGTACCGGATTCCGCCCACGATGGATGGTCCTGGAGCGAACGGCCTCCACGAGCTTGCCGGATGATTTCCAAATCCCAGATTATTCGTGCGGTAAGCGCTGTTGAATGCAAGGCCGAAAAAATCGCCGTTGCCGCTGAAGCCGGCGCCGGCTTTCGGAGAAAGCGCGAGACCGTGGACCTGTGAGCGCAGCAAAATTTCCGGGCTGCCGAGCGCCCCCGCAGACAGGACCACCCATCCGGCTTCCAGCGCGAAGGATTCGGGGAATAGACGTTCGTGCCGCCGGCCGTGAATTCTCCACCCGCCATCAGGCAACCTCTCCAGCCAATCCACCTGCGTATGGGTGAACATATCGGTTCCATTGGCTCGCGCGACCGGGAGATAGTTCATGTAAACGGTGTTTTTAGCGCCTACATTGCAGCCGGTGAAGCAATCGCCGCAATCGATGCAGGGCTTCTGAGGAACGCCGTAAGGGTTCAGCCCGTCGATATCAAAATTCACATTGATATCGAGGCCAAAGGCGGTGAGGCCAATCTCCTTCGCCCGC
>JBOGJZ010000313.1:0-6570 GCA_050745645.1 Terriglobia bacterium
GCGTAGTTCGAGCAACTCCAGCGCTCAAACTGGGCGGAGGTCATGCGGGCCGCAGGCGTTCGGGACAGTTGGTCATCAGGCTTCGTGAGCGCGCTCACCTCCACGCGGCGCACTTTTCCTTCGAGACCACTCAACCGTTGCACTGTCGCCAGCGGCGCAATGATCTCCTGTTCTTCAGCGCCTCCAGTCTCCACAATGCCGGCCACGTGTAAAGTCGTCTTGGATAAAGTCGAACCATCTGCTCCGCTCGCTTCGATGCTGATGTTATCGCCTGGCTTCAAATCGAGGCTCCGCGCCAGTTGCGAGCCCACCAGACACGTAGACAAGTCGCTGGCGGATGGCCAAGCGCCCGTCACCTTCCAAGCCGGATACAATTGGCGGACCCCGGTGGTAAACGATGAAGTAACCGCGAGCGAGTGGTCAAACCACGTTCCGATCAGGACGACCCGGCGGCCGTCAAACCGCGCAGGAACGTAGACAAACGGCGCGAATGCTACGATGCTGTTGCGCCAAAATATCCGTTTGAGATTGGGCAGATCGGCTTCGTTCAGGTAGGCTCCTGCTCCTGCAGGCCGGAAATCCACGCCGCCCAATGAAATGGGAAAACCATCTGCAGCAGGTATCACCACGATATTAGCGCCAATCGATCGCAACTCGTGGTTGACCTTGTCGCCGACGTCCACCGCCATCGTCGCGAGCGTGGTGGCCACCGCGATGCCCAGGGTTATTGCGACCAGGCTTAGTATTTTGCGCCGTCTGCGGCGCAGAAGAGATTCACCGACAATTCGACGGATCATGGATTCAGCGGAACACCTTGGCCGCAGCGGCGAGAGCCGCTTGAGGGATCACAATGGACCCTGTGGCTTGGTGAAAGGCGATTGGAATGGGGTTGCATCCCCCATGGAGGCCGACCGAGGGCACGTAAATCGCGGCCGAACAGTTGCGGCAGATGACGTTGCTGCCGTTCTGATAATAACCTTGAGTCCCGCAGATCGGGCAGGCATCAAGGGCCACGTGGATAACGTTTGAGGCATCTGAAATTGCGATCAGTCTGACCTGGACGCCGTCAACCTCCGCTGCGTAATGATGTAACTTGTGGTCCGCCAGCTCTGAGGCGGGGATCACGCCGCCGCCCTCCACCATATGCAACGGCTCAGGCGGCGTCACGGCCTGAGCCACGCGCGAATAGATGAATTCCGCGCTAATCAGTACGATGATCAGCATGCCCACAGCGCTCGCCACCATTTTCCAGCGAGCATCACGCCGCTGTTCGGCAATCGCCTTGCGCCGCTCCGGCGCCGGGATACCGGCCAGCTCAGCTTCTGTCCGCACGCCGCCTTGAATACGCTGGGCGATGATCAGGAATAAGCACAGGGCAATGATCACCACGAAAAAGAAAGCATCGTTGTTGACAATAGGGCCGACCAGCGCCATTTCCCGGCGGCTGGCGGGAAGCACGCCGCTTTCGGAGAGTTCGTGGATGCCGGAAACGAGTAGTTGCAACGCGACCACGAGCAGAACCACCGTAGTGACGTTGAAGAACTTGCGCAGATTGACCTTTAGGCTGCCTTTGAAGAACGCGACGCCAAGCCCCACAGCCAGCCCCAGGCCGATGACACCGCCAATGAAATTCATGAGCGCTGTGGTATCGAGTGAAACCGCCGCCAGAAACAGCACCGTCTCAATGCCCTCGCGAAAAACCATCAGGAAGACGAAAAAGAAAACGCCCCAGGCCGCGCTGCTGTCAGAAGCCTGAGCAATGCCCGCCAGTTTGCCTTCAATCTCGCCGCGCAGGCCTTTTGCGGTTTTGTACATCCAGATGACGACCGAGGCGACAAAAACCGCGCCCGCCAGCATCAGCCAGCCTTCGTAGGCGTCCTCGGTCACGCGGAGCCGGCTGACGAAGAACCCCGCCACACAACTCGCCGCAACGGCTACGGCGAGGCCCCAGTAAACAAAGCTGATTAATTGTGACCGGCCCGTCTTGCGCAAATAACCGGCGACAATACCTACGATCAGGGCCGCCTCGACGCCTTCGCGCAGAGTGATAACAAGGGATTCGAACATGACGGTTTCTTAGACGGCTCCTCCCGGTGCGGTGGAAAGCCACCGCGTGCTCCTTGAACGATGGTAAGGTGCCGCTGACTTAGCTGTCAAATGACTCATTGAAAAATAAAGACTTACAGAGACTTCGCAGCCTGCTGGGGACCCTCAGCGTTCCCTCTGAAGTATATGTCTTATTGAGTACTTGAATTCTGTCGCAGGATTGACGTAGATTCGGGCAGCGTATCAGGAAGCGTTATGCCCGGAAGGGGATTACACGTTCGTGCAGAGTTGGATCTACCTCGCTCCTTTCGTAAGCAAGTCGCCATTCGGTTATGCCCGAAAACAGAAACTCCGCGGCAGCTGATAGCATCTCACTAATAAATGCGAGAGATCATGTATACCTCGGAAGGAGGTCCAAATGCTTGCGACGCAAACAAAGCCCACTCTTGAACTTGAGCTCCTTAGACGCCTCGCGGAAGCCCGCAGTCAGACCGACGAGATTTTCGAGCTTGTTAGACCGGATTCCATTTACGAACGGCCAATTCCGGAGAGGCATCGGATCGTGTTTTATCTAGGGCACATTGAGGCGTTTGATTGGAATTTATTACACAAGCGGATGCTTAACTCCCGGTCATTTCTTCCTGCATTCGACCGGCTATTTGCCTTCGGCATAGATCCAGTGGGTGGGCAATTGCCCTCGGACCACCCCACCGATTGGCCTTCGCTGTCGGAGATACATCATTACAACCGCCGCGTCCGTGAGACTCTCGATAAGGGGTTGCAGAAGGCGCTGCTTTCCAGTCCCGTGCCCGGCGATGCTGCCGCCAGCATGCTGCTGAACGTTGCTATTGAACACCGCCTTATGCATGCGGAAACCTTGGCATACATACTCCATCAGATGCCCTTTGACCGCAAAACTCGCGGCTCGGGGAGGTCCGAATCCACCGGTGGCGCGGTAGGTCTAGATGAAATGGTAGAGGTCCCTGCAGGCTTGGCCACGCTCGGCCTTCCACGCGAAGAAGGCGGCGCCTTTGGCTGGGACAACGAATACGAAGTGCACAGAGTTTCCGTCCCCCGATTTGCCATCGATCGCTATAAAGTAACGAACGGCCAATACCTCAAATTCATGGCTGCCGGAGGATATGAGGACGCAAGCCTGTGGTCGAAGAGCGGCTGGAATTGGAAAACCGGGCGCGCCATCGCTCATCCCGTGTTTTGGAAGAAGGCGGGCGGCCGCTGGCTTTATCGCGGCATGTTTGATGAGTATCCTCTACCGCTGGACTGCCCCGCGCAAGTGAGTTTCGCTGAGGCGAGCGCGTATGCCCGCTGGGCCGGGAAGTCTCTGCCTTCCGAAGCACAGTGGCAGCGGGCAGCTTACGGCTCGCCGGAAGGTCCGGAGAGGCTCTATCCGTGGGGCGTAGAGGCTCCAAGCCCGAAACGCGGCAATTTCGACTTCCAGAATTGGGACCCCGCGCCTGTGGGTGCGTTTCCACACGGCCGGAGCGCTTTCGGTGTCGCGGGGCTCATCGGGGACGGATGGGAGTGGACCCGAACCACGTTTGGGCCGTTCCCGGGGTTCCAACCGTTTTCGTTCTACCCCGGCTATTCGGCCGATTTTTTTGATGGCAAGCATTACGTACTCAAAGGCGCTTCGGCGCGAACAGCAGCCTGCATGGTCAGGCGATCCTTTCGCAACTGGTTCCAGCCGCACTATCAGTATCTCTATGCCTGCTTCCGCTGCGTGAAGAATTGATTCGAGCTCAGGTTGCTCTGGCAGAGAGTTCACCTCGCCATGTGGCGGCATAAAGCCTCTACGAGGTTGCTGAAAACATTCCGGAACCGTGTCATTCCGAGTGCAGCGAGGAATCTTGCCCTGCAAACAAATAGCTTACGAGATTCCTCGTCGCCTGCGGCTCCTCGGAATGACAGGGGGTGAGTTTTTCAGCAACCTGCTACCGGCAAAGTGCGCCACCCTGAGATATTTCGCCAATTGCTTCTTCACGGGCAGCCAGAGGCTGTGTGATAACTGCCGTTTTTTGAGTTGTAGCGGCAATCTGTGATCGCCGGCCTTCTTTTCCAATGGCCTTTGCGCTCACAGAATGCCTGCTACAACTCGCCCGACAAGCATTCCCGCAGCATTCAAATAAATAAAAATTAATTTTAATTTAACGCTTTTTAGGACAGACGGCGTTAGCATGTCCACGCAACAATGCATTCGCCGCTTTGTAGAGTCGAATTGTCAGGCTTCACGGCATAACGGTGTCATCTGTGGATTCACGATGTCTTCAAGGAGAGCCGGTGCTGACAAATGGTGCGTCCGCTGTCAGACAGGACTCACTTTGCGCAAGCGAAATACCTATCCGTTTTACTCAAAGCCACAACCGATTTATTCATTCAGCCAAACTTGACATGAAAAGGGGTTAAGGCCATGTCTAGACGTGTAAATTCGAAGGGCGTTTTATCCGGGTTTTCATTACTCGCGACGCTGGTGTTGAGCTTTTTCCTTGCTACTTCAGCGCGTGCGCAGGTGACGGGCGCAACCATGTCGGGCACCGTAACGGACCCGAGCGGCGCAGTGATTCCCAATGCCCAGGTCGTGATCAAGAACGCCGCGACCGGGGTGACCCGGGACGTTAGGACGGATAGCGCCGGTTTCTATATGGCCCCGAACCTGCTGCCAGGGCCATACAGCGTCACGATCTCGGCGTCAGGCTTCAGCACCCGGTTGCAAAAAGGGATCACGCTGACGGTAGGCGGAACACAGGTCCTGAACGTTACTTTACAGGTGGGCAAGGTCACAAACCTGGTGCAGGTGACCGGCGCGGCTCCGACCGTGCAACTGAACTCATCGGTGATCAGCAACGTGGTGAACGCGACTACGGTTCGCAATTTGCCGTTGAACGGACGAAGCTGGTCGGACCTGGCGCTGCTTTCGCCCGGCGTGGCTACAGTCACGACGCTTGTGCCGTTCAGTGCCGGCTCGGCCAGGGGAAACCGTGGTTACGGAGCACAGGTAACGATCGGCGGCGTCCGACCGCAGTTTAGTAATTACCGGATCGACGGTATCAGCATCATGGATTACTCGAACGGATCGCCGGGCAGCGTGATTGGCGGGAACCTGGGGGTTGATGCTATCCAGGAATTCTCGGTCCTAACTACCAATTACTCGGCGGAGTATGGCAGGACGGCCGGTGGGGTCGTCAATGCCATCACGCGGTCTGGTACCAACTCTTTTCACGGAAGCGCCTACGAGTTTCTCCGCAATGGTTCGCTCGATGCAGCCAATTTTTTTGATAATTTTTCAAATCTGTCGAAGCCCGTGTTCCGGCGTAATCAGTTTGGCGTGTCCGCCGGCGGGCCGATCCAAAGGAACAAGACTTTCATTTTTGGAGACTACGAAGGGATCCGGCAAGCGCAACCTACGGCGCAGGTGGATTCGTCACCTTCAGTGGCGGCGCGCCAAGGACATCTCTCCACGGGTAATATAACGGTTGACCCGAACGCGGCCAAATATCTAGCTCTCTATTCACTACCGAACGTTGGCACGACGACCGGAGATACGGGCCTTTTTTCATTCGAGCAGAACCATCTCGTGACTGAAAACTATGTCTCTACCCGGCTGGACCACACGATTTCCAGCAAGGACAGCGTCTTTGGCACATTCTCTTGGGATAAGACCCCGTATACTTCTCCGGATGCCTGGGACAATGTGCTGATTGCCAATCAGACGCTGACAGCACGAGTAGCAGTTGAAGAGACGCACATCTTCAGCCCCACACTGGTCAACACTTTCCGGGCCGGCTACAACCGCAGCTCCGCCGATGTTTCGAAGAGTGTGAGCGCGATCAACCCCGCCGCTGCCGATCTATCCCTCGCCGCAGTGCCAGGACGCCCCGCCGCGGTACTCCAGGTCGGCGGTTTAACCGAGATGACAGGCGGCGTGGGTGGAACAAACAACTATCTTTACCGGTGGAATGATTACCAGGTCTATGACGACGCCTTCAAGACGATCGGGACGCATTCTATAAAGTTCGGCGGCGATTTTGAATACATGCAGGATTACGTTGAAGCTCCCAATGACCCGAACGGTGTCTGGAACTTCGGTTCGTTGCTCGACTTTTTCACAAATGCTCCGTCCCATTTCAATGCCGCGTTGCCGAATACCACCTCACCCCGGGGATTCCGGCAAAAGCTTCTCGGTGTGTATTTGCAGGACGACTGGCGCTATCGCCCGAATCTGACCCTCAATCTGGGGATGCGCTATGAAATTACCAGCAACTTTACCGAAGTGCACGGCAAAATAGTTAACTTGCCGAGCCCTAACGCTGCAACTCCCCGCTTAGGCAATCCCCTCTACCCGAAAAACCCGACTTTGCGTGACTTTGATCCAAGGGTAGGGTTTGCATGGGACCCCTTCCACAATGGCAAAACTTCGATCCGGGGCGGATTTGGAATCTTCGACGTGCTGCCGCTCCCCTATTTGGCAGGCAACAAGAGCGCTCAGGTAGCCCCATTTGCTTTGGC
>JBOGJZ010000314.1:0-3887 GCA_050745645.1 Terriglobia bacterium
TTAAGCCTATCGCCGGAAACCCAGGAAGGAATCTCACGGCACTGCCCGCTGTGCACGTCAAAACGCCAGCCGTGGTAGGAGCATTCCAGGGTATTTCCCTCCAACCTACCGCAGGAAAGCGGCATGCCGCGGTGAGGGCAGGCATCGCGCATCGCGAACGGCCCACCCCGCTCGTCACGCCCAATGACGAGCGGTTCGCCCAACAGCATGATTTTCCGCAGCGCGCCACGCGTGACGCGAGCGCTGAGCAATCCGGGGTACCAGAAGCCGCGGAGCATTTCCGCGCCGTTCGTCATTTCCGATGAGGCTAAACCGGTTTCCATAGGCGTTCTTTCAACGAACTATTATAGACGGTGCGGCGATATCTGTGGTGACACCGGCACAAGGGCGCAACAGGTCCCCGTCACGCAATTCAAAAATGTTACTTTCGGAGCCTTGCTTAATGTCATCCAGCTTCCTATACTGAGAAGTTTAAAACCTTATCGCTTCAGTAGCGCCAGAAAGGGTTATGGACAAAAAGAAAATCGAGCTTTACCGGAAGCGCTTGCTGGAAAAGCAGAGCGAGCTTCTCCAAAAGGTGTCACAGTCTGATCAGGAGGGCCGCGAGGCTGATGAAGAAGCCACCCAGGATCTTGCGGACAAGGCAGCTAATGCCTATACCAAGGAGTTTCTGTTCCACCAGAGCAACGACAATCGTCAGATACTTGTCCTTGTGGATGAGGCTCTGGAACGAATCAAGGACGGGACCTATGGCGTTTGCGTTGAGTGCCACGAGGGTGTTCAAGCGAAACGTCTTGAGGCTGTCCCTTGGGCCCGCCACTGCATCGAGTGCCAGGCTAAACAGGACCATGGCGAACTCTGAGGTCGTTTGCGCGTGTTTCGTCCCCTTTCCTGACTGGCCTTGCTGAGCCCAAGCAGCTAATCTAATTTGCTGCTATTCAGTTCCCGAGGGAAATGATGCCGGCCGGCCGCGCTACGATCGGGTCTTGCACCACTTCCCGCCGCCACGCGCCGCTGCTATCTTTCCCTTTCTCGAAAGCCGCAGCGAGCCTTTTCACCGTTTTGTTTCCCACGATATGTCCGGTATGCAACCGTGAGTTGCAGGACACGCGTTGGATCAGCCTCTGCAAAAACTGTTGGCAAGCGTTACGGCTCTGGGATGGCCCTTGCTGCGCATCTTGCGGCCTTCCATTCGCATCGGCTCACGCGGCGATTTCAGCCGATGCTCTGTGCGCGCAGTGCCGCACCAGCGCTAGGCATTTCGACCTGGCGCGCAGCTACGGCCTCTATACCTTTCCGCTACGCAACGTGATCCTGGAACTTAAATTCCACCGCCGCGAGCGTTGGGGGCTGCGCATCGGAGGTCTGATCGCGTTACTGTGGCCCAGCACCTCGCCGCGCTTGCTCCAACCGCAGGCGTTGCTTGTTCCGGTCCCTCTCCACGCGGACCGACAGCGGGAACGAGGATTCAACCAGGCGGAGCTTCTGGCCCATGGCCTTCGCGCCGCGCTCAATCGGTCCGGCAATCAGCCGCCGCAGGTCGAGGGCCGTTGTCTGCGCCGCGCCTTGCCCACTCGGCCGCAAAGCGGCTTGAGCCCTCGCGCTCGCTTTGAAAACGTGCGCGGAGTCTTCGTGGTAAACCGGCCAGAGACGGTCCGGGGCCGCGCTGTGATTCTGATCGATGATGTCATGACCACCGGCGCCACAATTTCTTCCTGCGCGCGCGCGCTGAAGGAAGCCGGCGCGAGCCACGTGCTGGCGTTGACGCTGGCCCGGGCTACGCCTCAGTTCCCTGACACCGGCCACGCGGCGCCTGCTGTTGACGGGCCGGCGGCGGGTTATGATAATGTTCTGGAAACAGACGGCGGGTCATGAGCGGCAGCCTGAAGGCCAGACCATTCACCGCTGAAGCTAGCTCGCAGAACGCAGTCATGGTGAATAGACGGTGCCCGAATCTGACAAACGCGTGTTGCAAGCGCCTGTGCTCGTCCTGAACGCCTCCTACGAGCCTATCAACGTCACCGCGGTCCGGCGCGCTGTGGTCCTGGTTTTTAAGGGTGTTGCTACTACGGAAGAAGCAGACGGCAGCTTCATTCACTCTTCACGTATGACGATTCGCATCCCCTCTGTCATCCGCCTGCGCGAATTTCGCCACATTCCGCGCCAGACGCGCGCCCTCTCACGGAAGAACATCCTGCTGCGCGACCGCTACACCTGCCAGTTTTGCGGCGGCACCCTCTCCGCCGGAGAGCTGACACTCGATCACGTGATTCCGCGCTCGCGCGGCGGGCGAACCGACTGGGATAACCTCGTTGCCTGCTGCCATCCCTGCAACAATAAAAAGGGTGACCGGTTACCCGAGGAAGCCGGCCTTAAATTGCTGCGGCTTCCCCGGCCCTTTACGCTTCACACCAGCCGCCAGCTCATGAGGCTGATGGGAAAATCTGACGAGCGCTGGCGGAAGTATCTCTTCTTTTGAGAACCGAGCCGAACGCTTCAACTCATAGTTGACCGGAAGTCTAAGTTGGCCGGGTGGCGCATCTATGAAAGGGGCGGCGTGAGTCAAGAGTTTTTTGTAAGTCTTTTCTCTGGTGTCGCGGAGCGAGCGAGGCCTGCCGAGCCGAGCGAGCGCAGCGACACCGCTCCCTGGGGGGCCGTAGGGTACTACTCTTCCGTCCCTTCTTTTGGGGGCTGCGAATGGAGCTTGCGCTCACTCACCTATTCGGCCCTTCACGGACCAGATTGCCGGTTCGCAGCCGGGAGTGTCCTAATCACACATTGAGGGTCGGTGTTCTGACCATGCGCCACCCCAGGTGCACTCCCGAACTTGGTTTACCTTAAGCATGGCTGTGCTTTCACCGCCCGCCATCGGTAATAGTTGATCACCGCTAGCTTCCTCGCCAGGGCCACGACGGCTTTGCCCGTGCCGTGACGTTCCCGCTGGCGTTCGTAAAAGTTGGCAAACTTCGGACTCCGGGCCGCCGTATGCGCCGCCTGCACCAGCGCCCAGCGCAGCAGGCTCGACCCCTGCTTGGTAATCGCCCCGCCCCAGCGATGCTCCGCCGAGGCATAGAGCGACGGAACCAGCTCCGTATAGCTGGCCAGGTGTTTGGCCGTGGGGAATCGGCGGATGTCGCCGATCTCGGCCACCAGCAGCAGGGCGATGAACGGGCCGATGCCCGGAATCATCTCCAGAGCCAGCGCCACGGGATCGGCCTTCACGCGCTGCCGGATCTCCCGGTCCAACTCCCGGATTTGCTGCTCCAGCAAATCCAGCCGGGCCAATTGGCCGTCGACTTCCCAGCGGTCCAGCCCTTGGGTCCGAACAGCGACTCCACCGGCGACGGGGTTCCGTTGCGGTTCACGATCCCGTGCATGGCGTTCTTGGCCCGCGTCGCCCACCGCACCGTGTGCGCCCGGCACCTCAACAACTGCCGCTGCTGCCGGACTTCTCGCGGGGCGATCCACGCCTCCGCCAGGAAGCCGGTCCGCAACAACTCGGCCAGAATCCGCGAGTCCAACCGGTCATGCTTGATGCGCGCGCTGGCAATCGCCCGCGTCTTCCAGGGATGCACCAAGTGCAACTCCAACCCCAGGGGCTCGATCAAATCCAGAAAGTAATACCAGTTGAACGTCGCTTCGACGGCCATCGCCGCCGGTTTCTCAACGCGTCCAAAATAGCTCAGCAGGTCGCTCCGCTCCGTGCTCAGTCGCCGCGATTCCAGAATTTGACCCGCGCCATTCATGGCCGTGATCCAGCAACTCTTCTTGTGTAAATCCCCTCCCAGGTATAACTTCATCGGGGGCTGCTCCTTTCGATTTCGATCGGGTCCTACTGACAACCCCAATCCTAGTCGAATTCAGCCGCCCCTTTCATGGCATCAGAC
>JBOGJZ010000315.1:0-1932 GCA_050745645.1 Terriglobia bacterium
CTCTATGCCCGCTGAAATTTCTTGTCTCATGGGTCTCACGGGTCTCCAATGTCTCGTCTGGAGTTGTTAAGCTGGATGAATTCCGAATCAAGATGTGCTGAAACCATGGCTCTCATCTTTCGCAAACCCTGTTTCACCGGAAAGAGGCTGAAGGCGCAGGTCTGGCGCGCTAACCGGCCTCCAGGGGTGGAGGGGGACCGAAGCGAGAAAACGCTTTGGAATCAGTAAGGAGCAGGCCGAGAATAGCAGCCCTATCCCGGATTCGGATCCTGTGGCAGCGCCGGGGCGCGTCGGGGCACAAGGAAGGCGGCGGGCAGATTCCTGGGCTCGGAATGACATTCGGACTTATGCAATGAACGTATAAGCCGGGACACTAAAGCCGCGCAGCAAAAAAGATGCTCGCCTCAACGCCCCGGTCGCGCTAGTCTGAATCAGAAGCGCGGGATTACGCCCGGCGCTCTCTCGCATGAACCCAACGACCTTCTTCGCTTTTCTGGGCGGACTCCTCGCCCTGGCTTTCATCGCCAACCGGCTCTACCGCCTTACGCGCGTTCCGGACGTCATCGTGCTGATGATCGTGGGCGTGATCCTGGGACCAGTCCTCGGATGGATTCAACCCGGCCATTTTGAATCCATCACCCGCATCTTCGGAACGCTTGCCCTCATTCTGATCCTCTTTGAAGGCGGGCTTGAGCTGAACCTTCGCGATACGTTGCGGCATTTTCCGGGAGGAGTGCTGCTGGCGCTTCTGGGATATTACATCAGCATGGGCTTGGTGGCTCTCGTGGCCTGGAAGGCCTATCATTTCGCGCCTCGGCCGGCCTTGCTAATCGGCGCGGTTTTCGGGTGCGTAAGCGGCTCGATTGCGCTTCCGGTGTTGCAACAGATCAGGGTGACGCGCCCGGTCCGCATCACGTTGCTGGTAGAGGCCTCGCTGGGAGACGTTCTCGGGGTATTGACTGTCAGCGTTCTGTTGTCTCTCGGCAGCGGAGCCGTGGTCACAGGTTTTGTGGCCGGGACGGTTTTGAAGGTCCTGGCTTGCATCGTTGGGGCCATCGTGGCCGGGGTCCTTTGGACTCGCGTGCTGCGCACGCTGGCCGAGCAGCGCTTCTGGCAGGTGATGACTCTCTCGATTGTGCTTCTGGTTTATGCCGGCGCCCAGGCAGCGAGCCAGGGAGGATTGATTGCTGTCTTCGCCTTTGGTCTCACGCTTGCTAATCTGCATCAAGCGGACCCGTGGGGCGTTGCCAGCACGATGGGCCTTGGGCCGGGCGAGCCCCAACACCATGTTCAGATTCTTTCCTTTCACTCTGAGCTAGCATTTCTGGTACGCAGCTTCTTTTTTATCCTGCTCGGAGTGATCGTCAAGATTTCCGGCCTGCAAGGGTATGTGCTGCTCACGGCAGGCGTCTTTGTAGCGCTTGCCGTTGCCCGCTGGCTCGCGGTTACGGCCAGCAGTTGGACCTGGGGAGAAAAAGATGCGAGCGAAAAGAGGCTGGCATTGCTCTTCTTTCCGCGAGGCTTGATTACTGCCGTGCTCGCAATTGAAGTGATCCAGGCGCGGGGCGCCGCCTTTTCCTTTCTGCCGGCTTTGGCCTTTGCCATTATTTTTTTGACGAACCTTCTGGTGATTGTCGCCAGCGTCCGGGCCGGAACGCCTCCTTCCCAGAGCCCACCTGCTCCGCTCCGGGGGGATGAGCCTGTGACAAGCACCGCATCCTGAAGCCTGAACTGCGTGTGCTGGATCCACCCTTTGATCCTGCGGTTTTCCCGGCCATTGTCAGGACTCTCAACGTTCCTTGACGGGCTGAAAAGCGGGCGCCTATAATCGCGCAGGAGTGAAGTTTTAGCTGATGGGTGAAGCAGTTATCATTAGCGCCGCGCGGAGTACAAACACTCTGACTTCAAGAAGCTTGAGCGCGGTAAATACTA
>JBOGJZ010000316.1:0-10133 GCA_050745645.1 Terriglobia bacterium
GCGCAAACTCCTGAAGGAGTATCCGCGAACTGATGCCTTTCAGCCACTGGACAATCATGCTCA
Source organism: Terriglobia bacterium (assembly GCA_050745645.1). Classification (GTDB taxonomy): domain Bacteria; phylum Acidobacteriota; class Terriglobia; order UBA7540; family UBA7540; genus RH2-MAG17b. Next base: position 64 of record JBOGJZ010000316.1, read on the forward strand.
CATCCATGTGGGGCTTATAGGCAACCAGCACGTGAATGTGGTCGCTAGCGACTTTCCCCGACAGAATTGTGATCTCATGCTCCATCGCTATCTGCCGGATCAGGTCGCGCACACGAAGCGCCACCTGCCCCGTCAACACCTTCTTCCGATACTTCGGAATCCACACCAGATGCACCTTTAAGTCATGCTTCGTGTGCGCGCCCAGTTGATACCGTTTCACGCGACCACATTACACGACCCTGTTCTTCGCCTGCAAGGCGAGGGGTTTCCACCATCCCCGAAGGAGACACTAATCTACTGGACGAGTACACCCAGTTGTTACAGGCCCGCGCGCTAAGATAGAATGTAGTGGCGCGGCTCGCGTAATTTTGAGGCCGGCGCTTATGAGCGTAAGCCATCGCCAGTGCGCTGCTTTACCGGTTATAACGGGCCTGTGTTGCTGCACTTCTAACCCTACCTAAAGGATACCGGGTAACATCCTTGACTAGCCACAAGCGGGTTCGACCTCCAAAGCCTGCTCCGCCACGGGTAGTTATTACTAACGTCAATCCGGAAATTGAAGGCGGTCGCTTTCCGGTCAAACGTGTTGCGGGCGACACGATCACCGTCACCGCGGATATTTTTGCCGACGGCCATGAGATGCTTGGCGCCGCGCTGCGACACCGGCGCGCCGGAGAGGGCAAATGGGCTGAATCCCCGATGCGTGAATTAGGAAACGATCTTTGGGCCGGAGGATTTTCCGTCGCTGAGCCGGGCGTCTACGAATACAGCCTGAACGGCTGGGTGGATAAGTTCAAAACCTGGCGGCGCGGCCTTGATAAGAAAGTGCAAGCAGGGCAGGACGTCTCTATGCACCTAGCAACCGGCGCAATCCTTGTCTCGGAAGCCGCCGGACGCGCCGAGGCCGCTGGAGCGCGTGCGGATCGAGACCAGTTGAGCGCATACGCTGCGTTGTTGGAGGCAAACAGGCTGGAGCATCCGGAAGAAGAGAGGATGCGTTCCACCATCAATATAGCCCTGGAAGACAACTTGCCCGGATTGATGGATCGCTACCCGGACCGGCGCTCCGAAGGTTCATACGATCATCGCCTGCTGGTCGTCGTGGATCGCGAGAAAGCTCGCTTCAGCTCCTGGTATGAAATGTTCCCGCGGTCTTGGGGCCTTGAACCGGGACGTCATGGGACGTTCAAAGAGTGCGAATCGCAACTGCCTTACATTGCTTCAATGGGGTTCGATATTCTGTACCTTCCACCGATTCATCCCATTGGGCGCACGCACCGGAAAGGAAGCAACAACACACCAGCCGCCGGCCTGGAGGATATGGGGAGCCCGTGGGCGATCGGATCCGAAGAGGGCGGCCACAAATCCATTCACCCCCAGCTCGGCACACTGGAGGATTTTAAGCATTTCCTTGCTGTGGCGCGCGATCACGGGCTGGAAGTGGCGTTGGACCTGGCCTATCAGTGCTCGCCGGATCACCCTTATGTTCGTGAGCACCCTGAATGGTTTCGGCGCCGGCCGGATGGCAGCATTCAATTTGCCGAAAATCCACCCAAGAAGTATGAAGATATCTACCCGCTTGATTTCGAGACCGGGCGCTGGCAGAGCCTGTGGGAGGAGCTCAAGAGCATCGTTCTGTTCTGGATAGATCAGGGCGTGCGCATTTTTCGTGTTGATAACCCGCACACCAAGCCATTTGCATTCTGGGAGTGGATAATTGCGGACGTCAAGAGCCGCTACCCCGAAGTTATCTTTCTCGCTGAAGCATTCACAAGGCCTCAGGTTATGCAAAGGCTAGCGAAGCTGGGATTCACGCAGTCGTACACCTACTTTACTTGGCGCAACACCAAGTCTGAACTAGTGAGCTATTTAACCGAACTCACGCAGACAGAGATGCGGGAGTATTTCCGCCCCAATTTTTGGCCTAACACGCCGGACATCCTTACGGAGCCTCTGCAAAAGGGCGGGAGGGCTGCCTTCATAACCCGTTTGGTGCTGGCTGCGACGCTCAGCGCAAATTACGGCATCTATGGACCCGCGTTTGAGCTTTGCGAGAACCAGGCGCGGGAGGTAGGGTCGGAAGAATACCTCCACGCGGAAAAATACGAGCTCCGGCGCTGGGATCTGGGCCGCGCGGACAGCCTAAGATATCTGATCGCCCGCGTCAATCGCGCCCGCCGGGAAAACACCGCCTTGCAAAACAATGACAGCCTGCGCTTTCATACAGTTGATAGCGATCAGCTCGTGGCGTATTCCAAATCAAACAGCGACCGGTCCAATGTAGTCCTCGTGGTCGTCAACCTGGATCCGCACGACACGCAGTCCGGCTGGGTGGATTTATCTCTCGGCGATCTTGGTCTGAGCGCGCGTACCCCCTATGAGGTACATGATTTGCTGACCGGTGCGCAGTATATTTGGCAGGGCTCTCATAACTACGTCAGGCTGGATCCTGCTGTTCTTCCCGCGCACCTATTTTTGATCCGGTCCTGATCCGGCGGCGTGCAGCGGGATGGTAGCGAGTTAACGCGGCTGGAGTAGAGGCGAGTTTATCTCGTCAGATGGCGGCGTGAAACCGCCTCTACATTTCGTGCGACTACCCCGCTCCCGGCCTTTTTTAAGCGCACCGCCATGACCCAAAACGTGTTTCCTCACGGCGCTGATCCGCTTTGGTACAAGGACGCAATCTTGTATGAGGTCCACGTCCGTACCTTCAAAGACAGCAATGGCGACGGAATCGGAGATTTCCGGGGGTTGATCGACCGGCTGGATTATCTGGAAGAGCTGGGCGTCAATACACTGTGGTTGCTCCCTTTCTACCCATCGCCTCTCAGAGATGATGGATACGACATCTCTGACTATACGAATGTGCATCCCTCCTATGGGACGCTAGATGATTTTAAACTGTTCCTGGGGGAAGCCCACCGTCGCGGCATGCGCGTCCTCACCGAGCTGGTCTTGAATCATACTTCGGACCAGCATCGCTGGTTTCAGGAAGCTCGCAGGTCCCAAGATGATCCGAAGCGCGACTGGTACGTGTGGAGCGCCACGCCGGAGCGATACCAGGGAGCGCGGATCATCTTTACCGATACGGAGCAGTCCAACTGGGCGTGGGACCCGGTTGCCAAATCTTATTACTGGCACCGGTTTTTTAGCCATCAGCCGGACCTCAACTATGACAATCCTGCCGTTCAGGAAGAGATTTGGAACATCATGAAGTTCTGGCTGGACCTGGGCGTGGACGCATTTCGCCTGGACGCTGTGCCGTATTTGGTCGAGCGTGAGGGTACGAACTGTGAAAACCTTCCGGAGACGCATGAGGTGCTGAGGGAGTTGCGCCGTCGCCTGGACGAATCCTACTCCGGCAGATTTTTCCTGGCCGAGGCGAACCAGTGGCCATCGGACGTGCGCGCTTACTTCGGCCAGGGAGATGAATGTCACGTTGCTTTTCATTTCCCACTTATGCCGAGGATGTTCATGGCGGTTCGGCTGGAAGACCGCAAACCGATCATCGAAATCTTGGAGAAGACGCCCACGATTCCAGAAAACTGCCAGTGGGCCATTTTCCTGAGGAATCACGATGAGCTGACACTCGAGATGGTGACCGATGAGGAGCGCGATTACCTCTATGACGAGTACGCCAAAGACAGAACCATGCGGCTGAACGTCGGCATTCGCCGCCGCCTGGCGCCGCTCATGGAGAATGACCGGCGGCGAATCGAGTTGATGAACGGAATGCTGCTTTCCCTGCCGGGCAGCCCTATTGTGTATTACGGCGATGAAATTGGCATGGGAGATAACATTTACCTCGGCGACCGCAACGGCGTCCGCTCGCCCATGCAATGGACGGGCGGCTGGAACGCCGGATTTTCCAACGCTGACCCGGAGATGCTTTGCTTGCCGCTCATATCCAACGCGGTTTACGGCTTCCAGGCGGTGAACGTAGAGTCGCAGAAGAGGTCGGAGCATTCGCTGCTTTCCTGGATGAAGCGAATCATGCGCGTCCGGAAGTCTACCCGCGTGTTCAGCCGCGGCGCGCTCGAATTTCTGACTCCAGCCAACCATCGCGTGCTGGCATATTTGCGCGAATTGGACCAGGAAGGGGCATTAGTAGTGAACAACCTGTCGAGTGCGGCGCAGGCGGTCGAGCTGGACCTGGATCGCTTCCGGGGATTTATACCCATCGAAATGTTTGGCGGCAATCCCTTTCCTCGTATCAACGATCGTCCTTATCTCTTGACACTGGGTCCTTACCAGTTCTATTGGTTCAAGCTGCGGCGCTTTTAGAAGTGCGCGTCTAACTCCGCCGGGGACGAATCAGGGTAGCGCAAGGTTTCCCGGTTCGGGAAATTCTGCGGCTTGTCTGTTGATTCCGTGAGAAACGCCGCAGACTTTCTGAAGAGCGAGAGTCTGCGCTACCCGCTAGAGCAGCGGCGCGATAATTTCTGCTGAGGTTCGAGGAGTACTCTTGGCGGACGGCACTTTCCTTTCCGACGAATTCGTGCGGCAGTTGACGGCCGTGGGTGAGGTCGATGTGCTGGTGGGTATTCCCACGCTGAACAACAGCTCTACGGTGGAGCGCGTCGTCCAGGCGATTCATGTCGGGCTTGTGAAGTATTTCCCGCGTGAACGCACAGTCGTCATCAACCCGGACGGCGGCTCGCGCGACGGCACACCCGAGTTGGTCAAGAACTCTTCCGTCCAGGATTTCCGCAGCATGTTTTCCGCAAGCCCTTTGCGGACCACTCATACCCTAACGACCCGGTACCATCCCAACCTGGGCGACGGAGCTGCCTTGCGCTTAATTCTTGCAGCGGCAGATTTGCTGCGGGCCAAAGCGTGCGCCTTGATCTCTCCTGAATCAGCCACGATCACGCCGGAGTGGATTGAGGCGCTCATCCGGCCAGTCTATCGCGAAGGGTACGATTTTCTGGCGCCCGTTTATCAACGGCAGAAGTTCGACGCCCTTCTGGTGAAAAACTTGCTTTCGCCTCTCATTCACGTCCTATACGGCTACGGCCTGGAAGAGCCGGCGGGGACAGAGTTCGGCTTCTCGGGTCAGCTGGCCTGCCACTTTCTGGCGCAGGATGTGTGGCGAGAGGATTTCATGCGGTACGGTTGGGGAGTCTGGATGACGTCGACAGCGCTTGCTGGAGACTACCGGCCGTGCCAGTCGTTTCTGGGCCCCAAGGTCCATTCTGTGAAAGTGACGGAGCAGAACCTCGCGGGCATGATCAAGCAGGTAGTTGGAGCGCTGTTTTTCTCGCTTGAAATCCAGCAGAATGCCTGGTTGTCCAGAACGGAACCGAAAACTGCGCCGCTCTTCGGCTTTAAATCCGAGTTGGACCTCGGGCCGGTGCGCGTGAACCGGAAACGGCTGTTTGAAATGTTCCGGACGGGCGTTGACGATCTTTCTGAGATCCTCAGCAAAATCCTTTCTGCTGCTACTCTCCAACAGATTCGCTCGGTTGCGGTGGCGCCGGACGGCTTTTGCCGTTTTCCTGGAGAGCTTTGGGCGAAGACTGTTTACGAGTTCGCCGCGTCCTATCATCATTCCGTCATGAACCGCGACCATTTACTCCAGGCGTTGACGCCGATCTACCGGGGTCGCGTCTGTTGTTATCTTTCTGAAAATCACGGAGCCCGGGTGGACGAACTGCAGCAGGGATTCGAAGTTCTGCACCAGCAATTCGAGCGGTTGAAGCCTGACTTCATCCAAAACTGGAGCTCCAAGAGGTGAGGTAGCCTATGGGCGAGCTTATATCGAGGACGATCAACGAAACATCCCAAAACCTGGGTGGCATGGTGACTCAGTTTCTGCCGCATTTGCTGGCGATGATAGTCATCGTCGTGGTTGGGGGCATCGTGGCGTGGATCCTGAAAATCATCGCGCGGCGCATCCTGGCGCTGGTGAAATTCAATCACCTTGTCGAATCGACGGGGTTCACGCAACTAGCTGCCGGGGCCGGGCTTCCATCGGCCAGCGAGCTTTTGAGCCGCGTGATCTTCTGGGTGGTCTGGGTTAGCTTCTGGCTTTTCGGGCTCAACGCCCTTGGCGTCGCTGCCCTGCAGGATGAGATTTCCCGTTTCTTCTTGCTTCTTCCGCAGATCTTCGTTGCCATCGTCATCCTTGTCATTGGCGCGCTGCTGGCGAATTTCCTGGGGCGTGCCACGCTGCTCGGCGCCGTGAATGCCAATTACCCCGCGCCGCGGCTTCTTAGTAGCGCTGTGCGCCTCCTGATTATCGCGATCGCGATTATGATGGCGCTGGAGCGCGTCGGGCTTGCGCACGGAGTGGTGCTGATTGCATTCAGCGCTATTATGCTTGCCTTGGCCCTGGCGTTCGGCCTGGGAGGACGCGACGCGGCGCGCCGGCTGCTGGAAAAAACACTCTTTGAAGTCAAAAATGAAGAAGGCGATGATGATAGGATCTCTCATCTCTAACTGGCGGGCGATAGGAAGCCTCCTATGACGACCGGCGATCAGTTCTGGAATGAAGTTCGCCGCAGCTTGCCATCTGCCTTGCCGGAGTTTTTTCGCAGGCAGCGTTGGTTCGGAGGTAAATCTGATGCAATCCGGTCCGTTGAGGTGTTGGAAAGTATTCCGCTGCCGTGGGCTGAGGCCAGAGCCTGCCTGTTTCTCGCCGCTGTCGAATATGAAACCGGCCGCGCCCAACAGTACGCCTTTCCGCTCTTGGCGCATAATCCTGGCCACGGCGCACCGAATGAAGATGTTGCGCTCTCGTTGACGCTAGAGGTTGGCCGCGAGCCGCCATCGCGCGTGACACTTTCTGACGCCATGCGTAGTCCCATTTTTGGCGCCTTTCTATTGGATCTGACCCGCAAGGCAAGGCGGTTTTCCGGGGCCGGCGGGGAGGTTCTCGCTACGCCTGCGCCCGCGCTCGCCTCGATTTTGAGCCGGAATGATAGCTCGCTCGAGCCATCGCTGATGGGGGTTGAGCAGACTAACAGCTCGATCCGGTACGGTGAGCGGTTGATCCTGAAATTCTTCCGTCGCCTCGAGCACGGCATGAATCTGGATCTCGAAATGGGCCGGTTCCTCACAGAAACGGCGGCGTTCCGCCATGTTCCTCCTTTGGCCGGCTCCATCGAATACCGCACGCCCTCAGGAACAATCGCCACACTGGCATTGCTTCAGGGTTTCGTGCCCAACCGGGGCGACGCTTGGCGCTATGCACTCCGCCTATTGGAACAGTATGCGGCGCAAATTCAGGCCGCCGGGCAGCCAGCTTCCGGGCTTGTACCGCTAGAATCTCTGTTCGACCTTGCCAGCATCGAGACTCCTCAATCCGCGGAGAAGCTATTGGGTGAAGCACTTCCATTTGCCGGTCTGCTCGGAACCCGCACTGCTGAGCTTCATCTAGCGCTTGCTTCCGGTCTTGGCGGAACGGATTTTGCGCCGGAGCCGTTTTCCGCCGAATACTGCGAAAAGTTGGCGGATGAAGCCTTGCGACTCGCTGCAGATGCGCTGGGCCTTCTCAGCCGCCGCTGCAAATCGCTTCCCGCCTCAGCGCGTGAACCAGCCGAGGCTGTTCTTGCTGCGGAAGCGAAAATCTCCAGCCGCTTGGAGGTTATGCGATCGGCGCCCATTACAGCGATGCGTACGCGTGTGCACGGCGACTATCATCTGGGCCAGGTTCTGTACACTGGGCTGGACTTCCTTATCATTGATTTTGAAGGCGAGCCGGAACGCCCGATCGCTGAACGCCGCGAAAAGCGCTCGCCGCTCTATGACGTTGCGGGAATGCTGAGATCCTTTCATTACGCCGCCTATGCCGCCCTCTGCCATGAGCCGGATGAAGCGGCCAGCCCGCGTGACCTCGGGGCCTGGACACGTTTGTGGGATAGCCGGGTTTCGGCGGCTTTTCTCAGGAGCTATCTGCGTGCGGCTGGCGCTGCCTGTTTTATTCCTGAAGACCGGCGTGAGCTCGGCGCTCTACTCGATTTCCATCTTCTGGAAAAGGCGGTGTATGAGCTCGGTTACGAGCTCAAGAACCGGCCCGAGTGGGTGGGCATTCCTCTGAATGGCATCCTGGATGTTTTGGGCCTAATCTGACACGTGGCGCGCCGGCATCTTGTCGGCTGTGGCGCGGGGATCCTGCCCGCGCAGGCTACTGCCGCCAGGATCGCGCTACGGGTCCACTAAGGGGGGCCGCGGGTTGACGAAGGCGCGCCGTCGCGGTATGGTTTTCGGAACGGAGGGGACCTCAAAGGACAACTGAGGCCGGAGCGCCATCGTGCTAGAGGGAGCTAAAAAACTCTGCTCAAGGCAGTGTGGCGGCGATTTTAAGTCGCAATAAGCTCAGTGCTCTCAATGTGCTGGCGGCAGCATAAAGCCGCCGCACCACATTTTTCAGCAACCCGGAGGAAAGGCAGCTTCATGAAGCTCCATCACGTTGTGGAAGCGCAGCAGTTCGACCGGGCCACCCTCAGCGAACTCTTTGAGGCCAGCCGGCGCATGGAAAGCGTGGCCAAAACGGGCGGTGTGACGGGCTATCAAAACCGGATTATGGCGGCCCTTTTCTATGAGCCGTCCACACGCACCCGCTTCTCATTTGAGGCGGCCATGCATCGTCTTGGCGGGCGCGTGATCGCCACGGAGAACGCATCTGAGTTTTCTTCTGTTTCCAAGGGCGAAACGCTGGAAGATACGATCCGCATTATGAACGGCTACGCGGATTTGATCGTGATCCGGCACTTTGAGGTGGGCGCGGCCCGGCGTGCAGCGGACGTTTCGCGCGTGCCCGTGATCAACGCCGGAGACGGGGTAGGGCAGCATCCGACGCAGGCGCTGCTGGACCTTTACACCATCCAGAAAGAGATCGGCGGCATCGATGGCTTAAGCATTGCCATGGTGGGCGATCTCGCGCAAGGACGCACGGCTCGCTCGCTTGCCTACCTTCTCGGCAAATTTACAGGCGTTAAAATTTATTTCGTCGCCCCGCTTCTCCTGAAGATGAAGGAAGACATCCTCGCCTACTTGCGGGAGCGGCAGGTGGAATATACAGAGGAAACCGAGCTTGAAAAGGTTCTGCCGAAGGTAAACGTCGTGTATCAGACGCGAGTGCAGAAGGAGCGCTTTGGAGACCGGATCGGGGACTACGAGAAGTGCCGCGGACTTTACGTGCTCGATGGCGGCAGCCTGGCGCTATTGCGCCCGGATGCGATCATCATGCACCCATTGCCCCGTGTCGGCGAAATCACAATGGAGGTCGACCGTGATCCCCGCGCTGCTTATTTCAGGCAAGCGCAGAATGGCTTGTATGTGCGGATGGCCGTTCTCGAGATGCTGCTCAGGCCGGACGCCGGCAGGTAGCGAGGGGCGCAGAGTTTCCCGCTTTTGGAAATTCTGTAGAGGTGGCTTTACGCCGCCATTTCCGGATTGGCGGGATAAACCTCCCGCTACGCGCTCCATGATTTGCATGGAAGGAGAATCTGCCTGGTATATAGTTTTTTGTTGACTCCGCCGGAATGCGCTCATAGTACTCAAGTACCAGTACTTTAGCGTTATTCATTGCAGCTTTGATTAAGCCGATAGTTGCATTGAATCCTGAATGCTTCACTAAGACGTAAACAAAGGAGTCGATGATCATGCTGATCGGTGAAAGAATCCGGCAACTCCGGGAACAGAAGAATTTGTCGCAGGGGGATGTTGAGAGGGCCAGCGGCCTGCTCCGCTGTTACATTTCGCGCGTCGAGCACGGTCACACCGTGCCTTCGCTGGACACACTGGAACGTTTTGCAGCGGCGCTGGACGTTCCCCTTTACCGCCTGTTTTACGCTGGGGAGAACCCGCCGCCAACGCCTAATTTGTCGGAGCGAAAATCGCTTGAAGAGCTGGCGGAAGAGGACGGTGACGCCGGTTCCGAGGCGCGGTTCCTTCTCAAAATCCGCATCTTGCTTGATCGCATGATCGAGCCGGACCGCAATTTCCTGCTGGATTTTGCTAAGAAGTTAACCACTCGCTAACTTGCCGCGCAAGCCAGCCGGGGAAGCAGCGCTTCAATTCTCAGCTTCGTAGCCAAAAAGCTGGGCGGGCAGATTGCCCTCGGC
>JBOGJZ010000317.1:0-1915 GCA_050745645.1 Terriglobia bacterium
ATTTGGCCTTGCGGCGCCACGTTTCTTATATCTCCCGACGCTTGAGTGAAATCCTCCGCAAGGCGGACCTCTCCGCCTGCGCGCGCCGTGGCTGCCGCCTTCTCCAGCGCGGTTTTGCCTTGCTCAAGCAGCCGTAAAATCGCATCTTCACCAAATGGTGGAGCGTCGTCTGCCGTCGTGGCGCGATTTGCTCCGGACTCGACTGCGGCTTGGCTGGCTTGCTCCGCAGCATGCAGGACTTCCTGTGTGCAGTATCCCAAGCCGTTGACCTTGCGGAAGCGCTGCGGCCGGCGGACGAATTTTTCAAACGTATGCTGGATTCCCGCGCAAACTGCCTCGATCGGAATTCCTGCTTCCTTCCACGATTCGATAAGCGCCCAGTCGAGCGCAGAAAGAAGATTTGGGGCGCCGCGTTGCCGCATAAAACATTCTTCGACTTCTGTGAAGTAGTTAAAGTAGTTCTCCAAATGCGTTACACCCGCTTGCGCCGCGTCCCGGCGAGGTGCCGTTCGTGGATGATTCGCAGGCCTTCGAGCGTCAGGGATGAGTCAACCGGCAGCTTGTATCGCGATGCCGAGGCCACCAGACTAGCTTGGCCGCCGGTGGCCACCACCTTGGTCTCTTTCCCCAGCGCTGCGGAAAGCCTGTCCAGAATGCCGTCTACCATTCCTACGGCCCCATAAAAAAGGCCTGACTGCATGCTGCCTACGGTGTTTGTACCGATCAGGGTATCAGGCTCACGAATTTCGACGCGCGGCAGCCGCGCGGCGCGCTGAAATAATCCCTCCGCGGAAACCGCGATGCCCGGCGCGATCACGCCGCCCATGTATTCGCCATCAGCCGACACCACATCAAAGGTGACGGCGGTTCCGAAATCCACAATCACGCAAGGGCCGCCATATTTTTCGTAAGCCGCAACGCCGTTCGCGATGCGGTCCGCGCCGACTTCCTGCGGATTGTCATAGTGAATCGCCATGCCAGTGCGTGTGCCCGGACCTAAAAAGACGGGATCCAGCTTGAAGTACTTGGCGGCCATCTCGGCGAGCACGCTATTCAAGGGCGGCACCACACTCGCCACCATCATGTGACGGACGGCATCTGGCCGCATCCCATCCAGCGCCAGCAAATTGCGAATGAGAATGCCGTATTCATCCGCCGTCTGTGCGCGGCTGGTGGAAAGCCGCCACGGCCCGCGCAGCTCGCGGCCACAATAGATCCCGAACACAGTGTTCGTGTTGCCTACGTCGATGACAAGCAGCATTATTTTAGCTCCAAAACTTCGCCGGCCACGAGCGCCTCCGTCCGGCCATCATCAAACCGCACGCGCAGAGCGCCCGTGACGTCCAGACCGGCCGTGATCCCCACCACTTCGCTCCCGCCCCGGCGCACCCGCACGCGCTTGCCTTGTGCGAAGCTGGAGCTTGCTTCCCAGCGGCGCGCAACGGCCTCGCTTCCCGCCTCGACCAAGAGATTATAGAAAATCTCCATCTGCTTGAGCAGGTTCGCGAGCAGTGCGAGCCGGGAATAGCGCTTCCTCGTTTCGATCCTCAGCGAGGTCGCTACGAGGATAAGCTCCGGCGGCAGATCCTGATGATTCACGTTGAGGCCGATGCCTACCACCACGGCATGAACCCGGTCAATTTCGGCGCTCATCTCCGTAAGGATGCCACCCAGCTTCTTTCCATCCATCAGCAAATCGTTGGGCCAGCGAAGATCAGGCTCCATGCCGGCCGCCGCCTCAATCGCCTGCTGGGCAGCGAGTCCGACGGCCAGCGCCAGCACAGGCGCCTGCGCCGGAGCAATCGCCGGCCGGAGAATAATCGAGGCGTATATTCCCGCCGACTTCTCCGAATGCCAGGCGCGGCCGAACCGTCCCCGGCCCGCCGTCTGCTCCTCGGCGACTACAACCGTGCCG
>JBOGJZ010000318.1:0-2188 GCA_050745645.1 Terriglobia bacterium
CAGCAATTCTAGCCAGTAAATGGATTCATCAGCCTACTCTTCAACAATCGACAGCTTCGACAACATGTCGGAAGTTGAGCGGGCACGACACGCCGCTCGATAGTTAGCTCCCACCGAGGTTGAAGAGCGCAAGAGTTGCCTGCTGAGCGCGTCGCCGGTGTAATGCCTCGGTAAATTTTCCAAGAGTCGAATGACTTCCAATCCAAACCGCTTGGTCCTGCGCGTAAATACTGTTTCTACCACTTTGTGGACGGTTTCGAGGAGGAATCCAAAATCCGAAATCTAAAATGGTCAGACTTCCAAAATCACCGGCAGCACCATGGGGCGTTTGCCGAGTTCCTGATCGAAGAAACGGCGCAGGGCGGCGCGAATTTTGTCCTTGACCATGCCCCAGTCGCTCATTTCTTCCACGTTCGATTTCTCAAGAGCCTCGCGGATCACAGCCCGGGCGCGCTCCACAAGGTCTTCCGCCTCTTCGAGGGGCACAAAACCACGGGAGACGATCTCCGCCGGCTGAACCAGCTCGCCGGTATTTTTGTGAATGGCGAGGATTGGAATGACGATGCCGTCAGCGGAGATGCGGCGGCGCTCGTTCAAGATCACGTCACCGACTTCATCCAGCGAGCCAACGTCAATGCAGACGCGGCCGACGGGAACGCTGCCCGCCCGGCGCGCGCCGTCGGAGGTAAATTCCAGCACGTCGCCGCTTTCCAGCAGAAATGCCTGCCCGGAAACGGCGGCCAATTCTTTCGCCAATTCCAAGTGGCGGGAAAGCTGCCGGTATTCGCCGTGAACGGGGACAAAGTAACGCGGCTTGACCAGATTCAGCATCAGCCGTAATTCTTCGGCGCTGGCGTGGCCGGAGACGTGCACCGGCGGATGACTGCCGTCATCGTAATGCACGCGAGCCCCGCGGCGGTAGAGGTGATCCATCATGCGGAAGATGGCCTTTTCGTTGCCGGGAATGATGCGCGCCGAGAGCGCCACTTCATCCCCCGGCTCGATGCTCACCCAGCGGTGGCGGTCCACGGCGATGCGCGCCATCGCGGACATGGGTTCGCCCTGGCTGCCCGCCACAACCAGCGCCACATCGCGCGGGGCGAGCTTTCGCACGTCTTGTGGCTGGACGATCAGCCCTTCTTCGATCTGAAGCCGGCCCATCTGCTGGGCGATTTCCGAGTTTCTGAACATGCTTCGGCCGATGAAGCACAAGCGGCGGCCATGCTCGCGCGCCAGGTTCGCCACAATCTGCATGCGGTGCAATGAAGTGGAAAAGCAGGAGATGAGCACTCGCCCCTTGCTTTCACTCAGCACTTCGGAGAGCCGCTCGCGCACGGCGCGTTCAGAAGGCGTCATGCCGGGGCGTTCGACGTTGGTCGAATCCGAAAAGAGCGCGAGCACGCCTTTGCGGCCGTAGTCCGCCAGCGTGTGCAGATCGCTCACCCGCTGATCGGTAGGCGTTGGGTCCAGCTTAAAGTCGCCGGTGTGAATCACCGTGCCCAGTGGCGTTGTGATGGCGAGCGCCCCGGCGTCAATGATGCTGTGGGTTAAATGAATGAATTCTATGCGGAACGGCCCCAGCTCAAACGGGGCGTGAGGTTGCATCTCACGCAGCTCCACCTCCTCCGTCAAGCCGTGCTCTTCCAGGCGCGCGCGCGCCAGAGCCAGCGTAAAAGGAGTTCCGTAGACAGGCGCGTCAATCTCATCCAGCACATAAGGAAGTGCGCCGATGTGATCCTCATGTCCGTGTGTCAGAAGAATAGCGAGAAGGCGGCTTTGGTTCTCGCGGAGGTAAGTGATGTCCGGGATGACGACGTCTACTCCCGGCAATTCGGCGTCAGGAAAAATCACGCCGCAGTCCACGACGATCATATGGCCGTCGTACTCGAAGGCCATCATGTTCATGCCAAATTCGCCCAGGCCTCCGAGGGGAATGGCTCTTAATGTACCGGAAATGGATGGAATGGCAAAGTCTCCTTGTAAAAGACTCTCATCGTAGCACATCTTTGGCGCTCCCGGCTTCGGGACTCGTCTGAGACAATAGCCCAAACAGGATGGCTAACTGTTGCAAGCTAAGTTGTTCGGCGCGTGAAGACGCGGCGATTGCAGCGGCTTCAAGGGCGCTTGAGATGCGGCTGCGCGGGTAGGCGGCTCCGAGATTATTGAGCAGGTTCTTGCGCTTCTGAGC
>JBOGJZ010000319.1:0-4842 GCA_050745645.1 Terriglobia bacterium
ATGCGCTCCCTGATATCTCCTACCACCACTGTCTATGGGAAACCCGGCTGACATTGTGGGAAGCTGGATATTATCTGAAAACCTTATGGTTCAGGGGCATCCCAGAAAGACGCCCAGGCGGCCGGGCCGGGAACAAAGAACGCCCCACGGGGTCTATTGGATGTATACTTCATCGCGGTTGCACTTGGCCGATGAAAGTCGTGTCGAATTAACATCAAGGAGACAAGGCGTTATGAAACCTCAACAGGTGCGTGTTTCACCCGCAAAGATATTCGATACTTTAAGCGCCTACCAGCAGAGCGATGCTCTAAAAACCGCGATTGAGCTCGATCTCTTCACCACCGTAGGTGAAGGCCATACCACGGCCGCGGACTTGGGCCAGCACTGTAACGCCTCCCCGCGAGGTATTCGCATGCTGGCGGATTATCTCGCAATTCAGGGGTTTCTAACCAAGCAAGATGACCGGTACGGGTTAGCGGAGGATTCAGCCATCTTTCTGAATCGCAACTCCCCTGCTTACATGGGTAGCGTCCATGAATTCATCGCCTCGGACTACCTTCGGCAAGCCGGCAGAAGCCTTTCAGATTCGGTGCGGAAGGGCGGAACGGCTGTGCCTGAAAGCGGCTCCATGAAGCCGGAGCATCCGATGTGGGTTGCGTTTGCACGGGCTATGATGCCGATGATGATGCCGATCGCCCAGCAACTCGCCGTTCGCGCAGGGCAAGGGCCGCTGAAGGTGCTGGACATTGCCGCAAGTCACGGCATTTTTGGAATCACGATCGCTCAGAGCAATCCTGAAGCTCGCATCGTCCAGCTCGACTGGGCCAACGTGCTCAAAGTGGCCCGGGAGAATGCGGCGAAGTTCGGCGTGCAAAACCGCATATCCTACATCGAAGGGAGCGCCTTTACGGAAGATTACGGCTCGGGCTACGATCTGGCGCTGCTGACCAATTTTTTGCATCATTTTGACGCGCCAACCATTGAAGTAATACTCAGGAAGGTTCGTGCTTCGTTGAAGCCCGGCGGCCGTGCGCTGAGTGTGGAGTTCGTCCCCAACGACGACCGTGTTTCCCCGCCGCAAGCTGCTGGGTTCACTCTGGTCATGCTCCAAACCACAGATGCCGGAGATGCTTACACCTTTGCCGAGTTCGAGCAGATGTTCCGGAATGCGGGTTTCGAGCGAAGTGAAAGGTTCGATCTCCCCCCAACGCCGGAATCGCTGATTGTCTCCTACCGTTAGCTTGTTTTCCGCGTTCGATGGCATGCCCACTGGGCGCAAGCCGCAATCAGGCTCGGTTCCAATCGTTACGCCAGATTTTCGCCCGCAGCTATCCTTATGGCTTGCCGGAAAGGGCTTTTTGCTGCCATTCTGAGCGACGCGGCGAATCCCGAGCTTCCAGCCGCAATCTCTATGAGCGAATTCCTCGGACACCCGCGCGGTCTTGCCACGCTCTTCATGACTGAGTTTTGGGAGCGGTTCAGCTTTTACGGCATGGCCGCGCTGCTGATCCTGTTCATGACCGCCTCAACCTCGCATGGCGGCCTGGGGTTTCCCATCCCGAAAGCGGGCATCATCTTTGGCGTCTATGAGGCCTTGGTGTATCTCGGAGCAGTGCCGGGCGGCTGGATCGCAGATCGCGCGATCGGGCAGCGAAACTCTGTGTTATACGGCGGAATCATCATCGCCTGCGGACACTACTGTCTGGCGACCCCCGGCCTCAAGACTTTTTACCTGGGGCTTGGACTAATCATCACCGGCACCGCCTTGTTGAAGCCCAGCGTCAGCACCATGGTCGGGCAGCTATATCCGCCAAACGACGTGCGCCGCGATGCGGGCTTTTCGATCTTCTACATGGGAATCAACCTGGGAGCATTCGTCGCCCCGCTTGGTTGCAGCTATCTGGGCGAGAAGGTCAATTGGCATTATGGATTCGGCCTTGCAGGCATCGGCATGACCCTAGGCGTGATCCAGTACGTGATGGGTTGGAAGCATCTGGGTCAAATCGGCCTCGCGCCCAAGGGCAGCGGCGCGGCTAAACGCCGGCTTGCGGTTGCTCTCGGAATCGTGGCGCTCGCCGGGGTGTTTTGCGCATGGCGGGCCGAAAGCGGTGGGCTGCATGTTTCGGCCCGGCATATTTCCCAGTGGTTTGGAGTGGCGCTCGCAATGGTGGTGATCGGTGTGTTTAGCTGGCTTCTGACTTCGCGTGGCTGGAGCCCGGTAGAAAGAAAGCGCCTGTATGCAGTTCTGGCCTTTTTCATCGCTTCAGCGCTTTTCTGGTCGATTTTTCAGCAGGCGGGCTCTACGCTGAACCTCTTCGCAGAGCGAAATACAAACCGCAGCCTGTTCGGAGGCTTCCCGGCCGGGTGGTTCCAGTCTGAAGAGCCGCTCTTCATCATCCTGTTCGCGCCGGTATTCGCCTGGTTATGGGTTCGGCTCGGGAAGCGTGATCCTTCAACGCCGGTGAAATTTGCGGCAGGACTGGTATTCGCCGGCCTGGCATTTGAGCTGCTGGTTCCTGTTGCAGGAAGGACAGGCAACAGCCCGCTCTGGCTTAGCGGGACTTACCTGTTGCTGACGCTCGGCGAGCTATGCCTAAGCCCGGTTGGGCTGAGCGTCACCACTAAACTGGCGCCGGAGCGGGCGGGAGGATTCATCATGGGCATTTGGTTCCTCTCCACGGCAGTGGGAAGCTATTTAGGCGGCGTCTCGGCGTCTCTTTACACAACGCTCCCGCTTCCGCGCCTTTTCGGGGCCACGGGAGTCGTCGCCATCGTCGCAGGCCTGATTATGTTCCTCGTGGCCGCTCCCATTCGGCGGCTCATGGAAGGCGTGAAGTAAAGCCAGTCTCACTTAACGGTATGCCGGAAGCGTTTTTCGTCTGTCATGCAGGGCACAGCGGTCTGCCGTGGCGAAGTCGAGAAGCATCTGGTTTTTCAGATTAAAACGCATCGATGCTTCTCTGCGCTCTGCATGACGACGGTTTTTTCAACTATCCTCATAGATCGAGGTTCGCACAATGAAGCGCATCAACCGGCGGGATTTCGCAAAGGCTGCGGCAGGAGGATTGGGCGCCGCCGCCTTCACCTCCGCAAGGCCGCTCGATTCGGCGCTTCAGTCAATAAGCGGGTTTGGCCCACCGACGCCACTCGCGCCGTCTGCCGAGCCGGAAACAAACGCCCCGGCCAACGTTCAGGAGACGACAGATCTCGGCAAGATGCTACAGCGCATTTTCACGGCCAAGGAGTTCACGGCCAAGTCGTTTGGTCCTGCGCGCTGGCTGAAAGACGGCGAGGCTTACACCACACTTGAAACGTCTCCGGGCACAGAGAGAGGCGCGGACGAAAAAGAGAAGAACCACGAGATCGCGCGCTATGAAACTTCTACCGGGCGCCGGGAAGTGATGGTATCGGCTTCGCAGCTCGTGCCGCCGGGCGCCAAGGCTCCGCTCGACATCGACGACTATGCATGGTCAAAAGATATGAAGCGGCTCTTAATTTTCACCGACTCGCGCCGTGTGTGGCGACGGAACACTCGCGGGGATTACTGGGTGCTGGAGCTCGATTCCGGCAAGCTACGCAAGCTGGGCGGCGAGGTTCCGCCTTCAACCCTCATGTTCGCGAAGTTTTCCCCTGACGGATCAACGGCAGCCTACGTCCATGCCAACAACATTTACGCCGAAGACGTGAGCTCGGGAACGATCACTCAACTTACCCGCGATGGATCAGCAACGATCATCAACGGAACCTCAGATTGGGTCAACGAGGAGGAATTAGATATCCGCGATGCGTTCCGATGGAGCCCGGACGGCGAGAGCATTGCATACTGGCAGTTTGACACGACCGGCGTAGGCGACTTCCCGCTGATTTACAACACGGGCGGGCCCTATGAGATGGTAACCCAGATTCCGTATCCGGAGTACGGCGTTTATCCCTTCATCAGGCATATCGCTTACCCCGAAGCGGGAACCACCAATTCCGCCGTGCGCATCGGAGTGGTGAACGCGGCAGGCGGAACGCCGCAGTGGGTGGAAACGCCGGGCGACCCGCGCAACTACTATATCGCCCGGATGGATTGGGCGGAAAATTCGGAAGAGATCGTTCTGCAACACCTGAACCGGCTGCAAAATACCAACGATGTTCTGCTGGCGAATGCCCGCACGGGCAAAGTCCGGCGCGTACACCGGGATCACGATCGCGCCTGGGTTGATGTTTACGGCGGCGTGAAGTGGCTGCATGGCGGAGCCGAGTTTTTGTGGGTCAGCGAGAGCGATGGCTGGCGGCGCGTTTATGTGATCTCCAGAGATGGGAAGCATACGCGGCTTGTAACCCGCGGCGCGTTTGACGTGATCGAATTGCTTCACGCCGATCAGCAAGGCGAGTGGCTTTATTATCTCGCCTCACCGGAAAACGCCACGCAAAGCTACCTGTACCGGTCACGTGTGGATGGATCAGGCTCGCCCGAGCGGCTCACGCCGGCCGCTACGCCAGGAACGCACAAGTATGACATCTCGCCCAGCGGAGATTGGGCCTTTCATACCTATTCGCGGTTTGATGCGCCGCCGGTCACCAGCCTGGTTCGCCTGCCCGCCCATCGGACCGAGCGCATCCTGGAAAATAACGCGGCGCTGAAGTCAAAAATCAGCGTTTTGGTTTCCGAGCCGGTGGAGTTCTTTTCTCTGAACACCGCTAGAGGCGTCAGCATGGATGCGTGGATAATCAAACCGCCAAATTTTGATCCGGCGCGCCAGTATCCGCTGCTCATACACGTCTACGGCGGACCTGCCATGCAGACCGTGCTTGATGAATGGGGAGGCGACCGGATGCTTTTTCATCGTCTGCTGG
>JBOGJZ010000320.1:0-5772 GCA_050745645.1 Terriglobia bacterium
GCGCTCTGATGACCACGGAATACATCGGCGTGGATGACTCGGCGACTCTTGCGGAGGCTGTGAAGGCCCTTAAGTCGTTTGAAGGTTCGATTGAATCTGTAAACCAGATTTTCCTGGTGAGCGCTGAGCGCACCCTGACGGGCGCGGTGCCGCTGGCGCGCGTTCTGTTGGCTCAAGCCAGCACTACCCTCAAGGAGCTTTCAACCGACCCGGTCATTTCCGTGAAATCCCACGGCGACGCCCGCGAAGTCATAGACCTTTTTTACAAATACAACCTGGTCGCACTACCCGTGGTGGACGACGTAGGCCACCTGCTCGGCGTCGTGACCGCGGACGACGTTCTCGAGCTCGTCGTCAAGCGGCGATAACGTTTACCCTGAAAAGCTGTAGCAAGTAGCCGCAGAGTTTTCCGTTTTCGGAAACTCTGCGGCCTGTCCGCCGATTCCGCTGAAAGACGAACGTCAGCGCCACCCGCTCCGGGACGCTTGACGGCTCGGTGCTGCAGATCGGGGCGTCTCAAACCATGGGAATCCCAGCTAAACCCGGTTCTTTTTCTTCACCCGGCGCGCCTCGCCGGCGCGGAATTCTCGGTGCCCTGCGCCCGAGGCGCGAACTGCTCAACGGGAAGCGTTTTCACAATCTCCGCCGGAACGTGCTGATCTTCCTCGCCGTCGTCGGTCCCGGCATAATCACCGCGAACGTAGACAACGACGCGGGCGGCATTCTGACGTACTCGCAAGCCGGCGCTTTCTACGGATACTCGCTGCTGTGGACGCTCGTTCCCATCACTATTGCATTAGTTGTGGTGCAGGAGATGGTCGCACGCATGGGCGTCGTCTCCGGGAAAGGTCTCGCAGACCTGATCCGGGAAGAATACGGCTTCCGCATGACGTTCTTTCTCATGCTGATGTTGCTCACCGCCGACCTCGGCAACACAATTTCTGAGTTTGCAGGCTTGGCGTCCGGCATGGGAGTGCTGGGCGTCAGCCGTTACATCGCGGTTCCGCTTGGCGCGCTGCTGGTTTGGCTCTTGGTGGTCAAGGGTACCTACCGGATTGTGGAGAAGGTTTTCCTGGTTGCCTGCCTCTTCTATGTTGCATACCCAATTTCCTGTTTCCTCGCGCATCCAAACTGGTCCGCTGCGGTCCGAAACACGCTCGTGCCGAGTTTTCACTTCAGTTCGGCCTACCTCTACATGACGATAGGCCTGGTCGGAACGACGATCGCCCCGTGGATGCAGTTCTATTTGCAGTCAGCAGTCGTGGAAAAAGGCATCGAAGTAAAAAACTACAAACAGTCGCAGTGGGACGTCATCATGGGCTGTATGATGACCGATATCGTGGCCTTTTTCATCATCGCCGCCTGCGCGGCCACTATCTACGTCAGCGGCCACAGAAATATCACCGACGCGGGGCAGGCAGCCCTGGCGCTGCGGCCCTTGGCAGGCCGCGCCGCCACGTTTTTATTTGCCTTCGGATTGTGCAATGCGGCGCTGTTCTCTGCTTCCATTTTGCCCCTGGCAACAGCTTATTATGTCTGCGAGGGCTTGGGCCTGGAAGCCGGCATCAACAAACGGCCGCGCGAGGCGCCTGCCTTTTATGCTCTCTATACCGGGCTGATCGTCTTTGGCGCCTTGGCAGTCATTGTGCTGAGCGAGCAAAAACAAATACCGGTCATCCTGCTCTCTCAAGTGATCAATGGAATCCTGCTGCCCTTCGTTCTGATTTTTATGTTGCGCCTGGTCAATCGCAAGGATTTGATGGGAGACTACACCAATTCGCGCGCGTTCAATACCATCGCCTGGGCCACCTGTGTAGTGATGATCGGATTGACGCTCGTGCTGGTCGTGAGCTCGCTTCTTCCAGCGCGCCTCATGTAGCGCCCCAGCCGGTAGATGGCCGATGTAAGTGGCGTAGCGCAGAGTTTCCCATGTTTGGAAACTCTGAGGCTCGTTCGTGAATTCTGCTGCAAAAGCCGCAGACTTTCTGAAAAACGAAAGTCTGCGCTACCCCGCTAGCAACAGGCTGAGCGTGTTGCAACACAGCAAGGACATTGTGTCCTTTCTCACTGCAAACTTTGCGCTCATTTGCGCCGGGCTTTTGCCTTCTCCGGCACCGAGAACAGCAGCTTGTTGCCGGTGCGATCAATTCGATCCAGGCGCACTCTGATGCGATCCCCCAACCTGAAAGAGCGTCCGGAATCCCGGTGGACCAGCGCGCGCAACTTTTCGCGGTAAATCCAGTAGGGATCGTCAAAACTCTCAACCGGCACGAAGCCCTCGATAAACAGATCGATCAATTCCACGAAGAAGCCGCGCGCAGTCAGCCCGATGACGAGCGCGTCGAATTCGTCGCCGAGACGGTTGGACATGAACACAACTTTTTTCCAATCCATCAGCTCGCGTTCCGCGTCCGCCGCGCGGCGTTCGGATTCTGAGGTTTCAATCCCCAGCGTGTGCAACTCCTCACGATCGACGAAAGAGCCGCCGCCGGTTCCAGCCCCCGCCGTAGGTTTCCGGGCAGCGGCCGAGCCGGGCGCTCTCTGCGTGCCTGCGGTGGACCGGCCGGCGGCAGCGGCTTCCGGAGCGAAGCTTGCCGCCCCGCCTTGCTGCTGAAGCGCGGCCTTCAGGATGCGATGCACGATCAGATCGGGGTAACGCCTGATGGGCGACGTGAAGTGCGTGTAAGTGGGAGCGGCGAGGGCGAAGTGGCCGGTATTCTCTTCAGAGTAGCGAGCTTGCTTGAGCGACCTGAGCATGAGGTACGACAGAATGCGCTCCTCGGGTTTCCCCGCCAGCCGCTGAGTGAGGCGTTGGTAATGGCGGGAGGTTATATTCAGCCGATCGGGAAGCGCCTCTTCATGGAACCTGGGGTAGCGCTCGCGATCATCGCGCGCTCGCAGGCGGACACGGCGGCCAGCCGGTAGTTCAACTCCGAGCGAGTACCCGAAGCGGGCGGCAATCTCCTCAAACTCCATCACCTTTTTAGGGTCCGGCTTTTCATGGACGCGGTAGAGCGCAGGAATCGCGCGCTGTTCGAGATAGAGAGCGATCGTTTCGTTGGCTGCCAGCATGAACTCTTCGATGATCCGGTGCGCCATGTTGCGCTCTGCGCGCGTGACGCCGGTCATCTGTCCCCGCTCGTCAAATTCAATCTCAGCTTCGGGAAGATCAAAGTCGATCGAGCCTCGCGCCTCGCGCCGCTTGTTCAGAACATTCGCAAGCTCTTCCATCAGCAGAAATTCTTCCACCAAGGCGCTATAGCGGCGCCGGGCTGATTCATCGCCTTCGAGAACGGCTTGCACGGCTGTGTAGGTCATGCGCTCCGCGCTGTGGATTACGGCCGGCGTTAGTCGCGCTTCGCACAGCCGCCCAGCCTTATCGATTTCCATGACTGCCGACATTACCAGGCGATCCACGTGAGGGTTCAAACTGCAGATGCCATTCGATAGTTTGAGCGGCAGCATGGGCACGGCGCGGTCTGGAAAATACACTGAAGTGCCGCGGAGCCGCGCTTCGCGGTCGAGCGGACTGCCAGGGCGGACGTAGTGCGCTACGTCGGCGATGTGAACCTGAAGCCGGTAACGCCCGCCGGGGATGCGCTCCACGTATACGGCGTCGTCAAAATCTTTGGCCGTTTCGCCGTCAATGGTGACAATGGGCAGCCCGCGGAAATTCTCCCGGCCCGCGCGCTCAGGCTCTGAAACATCCGAGGCCGCGCCCTCAGCTTCCGCAAGCACAGCCGCCGGGAAGCGGTGCGGCAGATGGTGCTTGCGGATCATGATCTCCACATCCACACCAAAATCCTCGCGGCGGCCGATGATTTCTATGACGCGACCTCGCGCAGGCGCCGTGCGGCTGGGGAATCGCGTGATCTCCACGTCGACCATCATGCCTTCCAGATCTTGAAAACTGCCGTGCTGCCGCGCTGCGCCTGCAGATTCGCCGCCAAATTGACGGTTAGGGTTGACCGGATTGCCGGCTGCGACTGTCTCTGGAGTCCGCTCCTCGCCGCGAGGAATCTCGATTTCACCGGATATTCTGTGGTCGAAAGCCTGGACGTGGTTGGCGCGCGCGCCGTAATGAAATTCTCCGACAATAGTCTGCTGTGCTCGCTCGAGAACACGCAAAATCACACCCTCGAGCCGCAGGCGGGCGGGCGGGCCGCCGTTAGGTCTCGAGCGGAAAACCTGCACTTCCACCCGATCTCCGTGCATGGCATCCTTCATTGCGGCGGCGGGAATGAAGATGTCCCGGTCTGTTTCCGCGAGAGGCTTATCGGGAACCACAAAGCCGAAGCCTTCACGGTGCCCGATCAGTCTGCCCGTGATCATGGGCTTGTGCCTTGCGGTTGCGTGTGAAGGCGGACTAACGCTGCTAGGCCCGCCTGACCCTGTGTCTTGCCGCCGTGCAGCAAGGCCGAATGAACTCTTCTTCGACTCAACAAGCTTTCTCCGCTTGGCGAGATCCCGCAGCGCAGACTTCAACTCCCGGGCTTGGCTGCTTCGCAAATTAAGAGCCTGCATCAATTCGCGCAGCCGGAATAGCTTCTGGGGCTGGTCTTCAAACACAGCGAGGATTGCATCCGGGGAAGGGAAAGCCCGCATATTCACCTTGAGATATGATCTGTGCCGCGCAACCGGGAAAGGTTACATGACAATAGTAACAGCACGCTGCGCTTCGCGGTCTACCACACTTCGGTCGCTTGAGTATCGCTCTCTGCGCCAAAAAATAGAGGCGTTATAGCCGTAATGCCTCAGAAGGTGTGAAAAAATCCCAATCTGTCATGCTGAGCCCCTTCGCTTCGCTCAGGGCAGGCTCTTCGCCTGTCCATTCTGAGCCCGTTCGCTCCGCTTCGAACGGTCCTGAGCGTAGCGAAGGAGCTCAGGGTAAACTCCGCGAAGAATCTCAGGGCAGGCTCCGCGAAGAGGCTCACGGTAAACTTCGCGAAGAATCCCTACAGGCTCAGGGCAAGCGCAGCGAAGCATTTTATCTCGCATTGAAGGCAAGGGTATTAGATCCTGCGCTCCGCTCAGGATGACAGGCGTGCCAGGCTGAATCCCGCGGCCGAGCGCGAGACGGGCGGAGTTCACCGGGCGCAGGCTGCCCGCTCCGCCAGCCGTTTCAGTCTCTCGGTTTCCCACAACGAGAGACGCCGCGTCCGATACTGCCGAACCCGCCAGTGATCTTCCAGGCCGGCTGTCGGCTCCCGCCTTCGCGGAGGATAAGTTTCATGGAGATGACAGCCGATGAACTCCTCCCGCCACAGCTTCACGAGCGCATACCGCCGCCGCTGCCGCCAGAACGACACCCCCAAGCGCTGCCACGGGTCCTGAACCCGAATCCGTAATAGAGCCTTGATTCTCGGCTCGTTTTTTATTGATTCTAAAACGTTTCCCCGGTCTGCTTTCATCCGCTTCAAGACCCGGCCTGCGCACCACACCCGCGCCGCCATACGCGCCACCTCTCGCCGGTCCGCCTCGCTCCCCACCCGGAGTGCGCAAGCCAGTTCGAACCTGTCGTAGACGGCCAGAGTCTCTCTGTCCCCCATTCTCGCCAGCTTTTCACGCAGATTCACAACGTAGCCGCCGTGCTTTATGCCGTTCAGCGCCACCCGCGCCTTACCCCGCGCAGTGCGGGGTCCGGTGGATTGGCGGGCATTGGCCCGACGCGCGGCCAGCTCCTTTTCGGTGAGGAAGGGTTTGCGATGAATCAGAGACATGCTTTCAAGACACCTCGATTTGCCGGAATGGGCTTCATCCAGCGTAACAACT
>JBOGJZ010000321.1:0-6042 GCA_050745645.1 Terriglobia bacterium
CCTTGAAAGATGGCGGCGGTGCCGTTGCCCTGATGCACGTCGCAATCCACGGTCATGGCCCGCAGAATGGCCTTATCGGTTTGCAGGCGGCGAATGGCGGTCGCGATGTCGTGGATGGCGCAAAACCCTCCCCGTGATCCGGAAAAGCGTGATGAAATCCGCCCGTCAGATTCACGGCCACGCCCGCTTCAAGCGCCAAGCGCCCTGCCAGAATGGAGCCTCCCGCCGCCAGCCACACGGCGCGGACCATTTCCGGAGAATAGGGAATTTCCAGCCGCGCGAGTTCATCGAAGGAAAGCGTGCCGGTTTTCAACTTGTGGATATAGGCAGCGTCGTGGACCAGCTTCAGGTCTGCGTCCGAGGCGGGATTTGGCTCCACGATGTCCTGCTCCGCGACCACGCCCTCTTTCACCAACTTATCCTTGGTGAGCCGGTACTTGATGGAAGGAAAGACGTGGCTGCCCAGGTTGAGGTCGTACTGATCAGAGTAAACCAGTTTCACGGCGGTATATCCCTTCAGCGCCTGCCCGGTGGTTCCGTCAAAGTCACGGTTTGACGCTCTTGTAGCACAGCGGCGCACCATGGCGCCAAATTTCAGAATACCTGGGAAAGGATCAACCACTCTTTCCTTGTACCCCGGCGCACCGCGGCACGGCCACCTGATCCTCAATCCGAATCCGTAATAGGACGTACACCCTCGACCTTGCTCCCTATTGATTCCAAAGTGTTTTCTCGCTTTGCTCCCCCTTCACCCCTGGAGGCCGGTTAGCGCAACAGGCCAGCGCCGCCAGCTTGTTTCCGGTGAAACAGGGTTTGCGAAAGATGAGAGCCATGGTTTCAAGACACCGATTCGCCACGACGGGCTTCATCCAGCTTAACAACTCCAGATGATACGAAGGAGACCTGTGAGACCCATGAGACAAGAAATTTTCAGGAGGCGCAGCGTGGCCAAGCTGCAACCGAATGAAATATCATGCTGAGCCCCTTCGTTGCACTCTCTCGAAAGTCATCCGTACCCCGTCATTCCCGCGCAAGCGGGAATCCAGTATGTTTCGTACCGTTCTGACCCCCGCCTTCGCGGAGGACAAGCTTCGCGGGGGTGACAAAGCATGGCGATTTTCATCTGCATGAGTGGGCCGAAGGCCCATGTGACACTCAGAATGACAGCTCCCGGAAAACTCGGAATTATACCATTCACAAACCCACGATTAAGTTTGCCTTGACTGTATTAACTAATTAATATATACTCTTATTAGTACTTAAGACGTTATATTTGTCATGATAGCGTGCATAACGCTGCCGCCAGGAGTGGATAACATCAGATATACATGCCCCACTCTTTGATTGGAAAGCTTGGACAAGAGCGCAATTAGGCTCTCAGTTGTGAATGGCATGATTTCAGCCGAGAACGACACGTAGGCCGGGAACGCACTCGGGTTGGATGCTTGGTGAAGAATCTGTACCGGAGGCTGAACTCCCATATTTTCCCCTCCTCTTGAGTGGCAAATGATATCATGGTGGCATGGGGACGGAAACGAAAGCGAACCGCAAACGCAACGGCAAACTCTCTATGTACCCCTTAAAGTTCCAAGACGCGCTCCGGGCGCTGGCGAAGGCGAAACCCGAGCCAAGGGACTGCCGCAAAAGAGAAAGACGTAAACGAAGTTAGCACTGCCCTCATTATACCCAACAGCATTAGATACCTACGGAGTTATGTCTTTAACAGACCTAGGCGCGAAAAACTATCTCAATCTCACCCTCCGTCTCATCTAGCTAGCGAACATCTACTATTCGTGCGATTTGCGTCCCAATATGTTTGAGTGATATGCTCCGAATGCTTTATCAGAGGCATCTGAAAAACGGCGGTATGACCGATGGGAGTTGAACAGCGAAAGGCGCTGATCACGGAGATTCAGGAGAAGCGCGAGGGCGCACGTCTAATCTGCTGTTTGACTTCTGATCGTGACAACGCTCAAGGCCAGATTGCGAAGGACTTTTTGTTCCGGTTTTTCCAGCATCTCCGAGCAATGCCGAAAACCGAGAAGTTGGATGTTCTACTGTTCACGCTCGGCGGGGACACGCTGGCTGCATATGCGCTGGCTCGACTCGTGCGGCAGTTCGCCAAGAACATCGGCGTCCTCGTGCCTCACATGTGTCTCAGCGGCGGCACGCTTTTTGCGCTAGGTGCGGATGAGATCGTGATGACGCGGCTTGGGGTGTTAAGCGCAATTGATCCGAGCATCCTCGGCATGCTGAACCCTACTACGGATGTTATGCCGGGTGCTCCCGGAATGCCCCTTGGTATGCCGGGAGGGAAAGTGCCCGTTCCCGTCGCCGTGGAAAGCGTAGCTGGGTTCAAAAAGTTGATACGTGAAGAGTGGCGTATGGATGAGGAAGGGACAGCGCGGGCGTTTAGCTTGCTTGCGGAAAAAGTGAATCCGCTGCTGCTGGGCGATCTCCAACGCAGTAAGGAGCAGATTGTTCGGCTGGCGACCAACTTAATGAAACTTCACTCCAAGCCGCTTGATGCCGATAAGATCACGAATGTGGTTCAGACGCTAGCGACCGGCTTGGGTTCTCACGACTACCTGATCGGCTCGGACGAGGCGCGCAACGAGGTCAAGTTGCATGTCGCCGAGGAAAACTCGGAGTTGGAAGATTTGATTTTGAAGCTCTACGAGGATTTCTCAGTGGAGATGGAGCTTGGCATTCCTTTCGACCTAGGACTTGAGATGCAAAGGTTGCAACAGCCGCGCGCCGGTCAGCAGCCAGTCGCGACGGCGAAGATTGTAAAGCTCATCATGATAGAGACACTAGAAAAATCGACCGTGTGGGAACGGGAGTTCGCTATAATTCCCCCGAGCCAGGTGCAGATACGGTTTAATCACTGGAGGAGATGAAGATGCTAAACCTAACGATGGACATCAACGAGGGGATGTTCGTGTCACTAACGAGCACCTCGCAGAACTTGAATGCCGCAAGCAAGAGCGATATTGTAATCGTATCAACGCAGTACCAAGTCCTACCCCCGTTGCCACGGATTCCTGGGCTTGGAGTGGGGCACATATTGCACGTAGCGCCCGACTTCGACGCCCCACTGGACTTGCCGCACGGCGGCGCGTAGAAATGTGTGAGACTTTTGCTGGACACGCACGCGTTCATCTGGTGGGCTGGCAACGACCCATCGCTGACCATGCCCGCCAGAACCTCGATTGCCGACACAACCAATGAGATTTTCTTGAGCGCGGTCTCTACCTGGGAGATGGCAATTAAGATCGCCATCGGCAAGCTGGTCTTGGCGGGTCCACTTGACACGTTCGTCTCGTCGCAGCTTTCGCAATACCAATTCAAACCTTTGCCGGTCACATACGACCACACGTACCGGGTTGGGATGCTGCCGCAGCACCATCGCGATCCGTTTGACCGCCTTCTCATTGCCCAAGCAATGGTAGAGAATTTGATTCTCTTGACGTGTGATCCACAGTTCGGTAGTTACGGGGTTCAGACTCTCTGGTAGCTTCAGCGATGTCTAGGGTCAACTAACGATGGAATTTGTTCCTCCCCCTTTTGTCGGATAGTAGCTCAGCCGCTTTCCAACCACACCCTTGATTGCTAGTTGACGGCGCTCCCCGTCATCTACGGAGGGGCGGCGAAATTACCTGTGTTGAAAGTGTAACTCCCTCCATCTTCAACTCGTATAACCGAATGGGTCTGAATACCGGTTCTAGACCTCGTGCGGCAAGATAGGCTGGCTCTGACGGGCATTGTCCAGTCAGAGGAGAGTCACATATAATTGTCACTGCAGGAACGGAGTGGCGTAGCGCCCCTCCGGAATATCCGCCCCACCCGAGCCGGAGCACAGCCCACTCACAAACCGCCTCCCCACTGGAAGGAATAATGACTCACTTCAAACGAGTGACTGGTGATTTACGCGGCAAGGAATCATCGAAGGAAGGGATCTTAAAAAGATGGGTGGCTCCTAGCCGCGGTGGCCTCTCCCTTTCTCTCTCTACCGCGGCTCCAGCCCGTTTGGCGAAGAAGCAAACATTGAGAATTGAGACCGCGCGCTGGGGCTGGGCTGGCCTGATGCTTGCAGTTGGCATTACGCTTGTAGCATTCCTGACCGGATGCTCAGGAAACAGAGCCGCAGGCGACGCTATAAAACCCGCCGGCCGCCCAGCCGTTCCTGTACAAGTCGGAAAGGTAATTCGCATGACCGTCCCGGTGCAACTGCAGGTAATCGGGAGCGTGGAAGCCTATTCGACTGTTTCGGTGAAGTCGATGATTGCCGGTGAGATCCAGAATGTCAACTTCCAGGCTGGGCAAGACGTGAGAAAGGGCGACTTACTTTTCTCCATCGACCCGCGGCCATTTCAGGCGGCGCTAGACCAGGCTCGGGCAAATCTCGCGCGCGATCAGGCGCAACTGCAAAATGCCCAGCTCCAAGATCGCCGTTATACGGAGCTTTACAAGGAAGGGATTGTCTCTCAGGACCAGTACGATCAATTCCGCAGCACCGCAGCGCAATTGGAGGCTGCGGTCCAGGCCGACCAGGCCGCAGTAGAAAACGCCAGAATTCAATTGAGCTACTGCGCGATCCGGTCTCCCATGGACGGCCGGTTGGGAGCCATCCTGGTGAATCAAGGCAACTTAGTCAAGGCTAACGACGTTCCGATGGTCGTGATTAACCAGATTCAGCCTATTTACGTGGATTTTTCAGCCCCACAGCAACACCTATCTGAGATCAGAAGCCTTATGAGCGGCAGGCTGCGCGTGCAAGCGATAATCCCACATGATCCCAACCAGCCGGAATGGGGCATGGTGACGTTTGTTAACAATACGGTAGATACAAGCACGGGCACCATTATGCTGAAGGGCACATTTCCAAATCCAAGCCACAGGCTGTGGCCAGGAGAATACGTCAACGTTGTATTGACGCTCTCTGATCTGCCAAATGCTGTCGTCGCGCCCTCTCCAGCGGTGCAGACTGGGACAAGTGGGCAATACGCTTATGTCTTGGGATCGAATCATACGGTCCAATACCGGCTGGTAACTACAGGGGAGTCCTACCAAGGCTACACCGTGATTGAAAAGGGTTTGGAGCCGGGTGAAACCGTCATTACCGATGGGCAGATTTCGCTCTATCCTGGCGCAATGGTGGAAGTGAAGACCGGTCTATAGAGACAGCATGGAAATTACCTTGTAACGGCTGCCACGCAAACTCTATAGGCAGGCGCGGTCAAGAAGCCACTATGAACGTCGCTGAAGTTTTTATCCGCCGGCCCATCATGACCACATTGGTCATGTTTGGGATCGTGATCTTCGGCATCTTCGCTTACCGGATGCTGCCGGTGAGCGACCTGCCGAACGTGGATTACCCCACCATTCAAGTCAGCGCTACGCTGCCCGGCGCCAGCCCTGAGACGATGGCCTCTTCGGTGGCCACACCCCTCGAACGGCAGTTTTCCACAATCGCTGGTCTTGA
Organism: Terriglobia bacterium; assembly: GCA_050745645.1. Taxonomy (GTDB): domain Bacteria; phylum Acidobacteriota; class Terriglobia; order UBA7540; family UBA7540; genus RH2-MAG17b. Next base: position 5,486 of record JBOGJZ010000321.1, read on the forward strand.
CTCGATGACTTCGACCAGCAGTCAGGGTAGCACCACTATTACGTTACAGTTCGCCCTCAGCCGCAACATCGACGCAGCGGCACAGGACGTGCAGGCTATGATCGCGGCGGCAGGCGGCCAGCTTCCGCCCAATATGCCGAGCCCGCCCACGTTCCGCAAGGTTAATCCGGCGGAACAGCCCGTGATCTATCTGGCGGTTTATTCCGACGTGCTGCCGATCTGGAAGGTTGACGACTACGCCGAGACCCTGATGGCCGAGCGGATCTCGATGGTCAGCGGCGTGGCGCAGGTGGAGGTTTTCGGCGCACGCCAGTATGCCGTGCGGGTACAGCTTGACCCCAATAAGCTTGCCGCTTACGGTGTTGGGCTCGATCAGGTGGCGACAGCCATCCAACATGCGAATGTAAACCTGCCTACGGGAAATCTCAACGGGCCTCATAAGGCCTTTACGCTGCAGCCCACCGGCCAGTTGATGGACGCGGCGGCATACCGCCCCCTGATCGTGAGCTATCACGACGGCGCGCCGTTGCGTCTGGATCAGCTTGGGCGGGTCATCG
>JBOGJZ010000322.1:0-25229 GCA_050745645.1 Terriglobia bacterium
ATTCGGAAGTTGGCCCATATCTTCCACGAGGCTGACTCCTGCCTTGTCGCCAAGGGTTTACCTATGATCGCGTGCGAGTACGGGCGTTCGGGTGGTATCACAGCGCATTTGGAAACTACCGGAGCGCCGCTGGCGCGCGGCGCCAGCTCATGATGTGGTGCCCGGAATACATGCACGAACTTCTGAAATCGCGTACTTAGAGAACTCACACGCCGGGCTTGCCATGAAACGGCCCCGCATCCTCAACGCAGGCCGCGACGGTGTTTATTCGCCGAAGATTTTGCGGTATCGGGCCTGCAAGAAATTATCGGTCATTCCTGCGATGTAATCGCAGACGATGCGAGCCGCCGCAGTTCAAGGCGTCCTGGGTGTCTTCATCGCGCTTCCCAACAGCGGCTGGTACTTACCTGGTGCGTTTGCGGAACGGGCGGATCAGGACCTCGGCGGGGATATTCAGCGTTTGATTCAGCCGCCGGATCATGGACAACGACAGGGATCGATCCCGGCGAAGCACTTCGTAAACTCGTGTCCGATTGCCAATCACGCCGATCAGCGCCTTTTGATCCGCGCCCTGCTGCTCCAGCCGGAACTTGATCGCCTCAATGGGATCGGGAGCATCAATGGGAAAATGCGCCTGCTCGTAGGCCTCGGCCAGGGTCGTCAATACCTCCAGCCGATCTCCCTCCGCGGTCCCTTCATCTGCCCCCCACAGGCGCTCGATTTCACGGAGCGCTGCCGCGTGGTCAGCTTCAGTCTTGATGGGTTTGATCTGCATATTGCACCGTCCTCACATCAATCTTGTCGTACTCCTTATGGCTACCAAGCCACTTTATCAAAATTACGCCGCGACGGCGTTTAATCACCGAAGATTTTGCGGTATTGGTCCTGCAAGAAATTATCAGTCATCCCTGCGATGTAATCGCAGACGATGCGAGCCGCAGGTTCGGTTTGGATCTTCTCGAAATAGAACGGTGGCAGGGCGCGGGGGCGATTGAGGTAATGCTGAAAGACGCGATCGAGCCGGCGGACGATGCCCAGGCGCTCAGCACTGAGACCAGGATGAGCGTAAAAATAGGCTCGCAGGAACTTCTTAAGGGCGGCGTTTTCCGCAGCCATGCGGGGGCTGAGACCTACCAGGCGGGAGTCAAGCGAGCGCACCTTGTTGACGGATCGCACTCTTCCCGCCTTCAGCCGCTGACCCGTAGTCTCGATCAGGTCGCTCACCAGAGCGTCCAGCAGCCGTCGCAGGGTTTCATTGAACTTCAGTTTTTCGGCCGCGACGGCGTAGCGCCTTTCGATAGTTCGGTAGAGCCGGTCAAAGAGAGGGACATGTTCCCGGATCAGCGAAACGGGTAGTAACCGGGATTCATAGCCATCGTCAAGATCGGCGCAGTTGTAAGCGATCTCATCCGCCGGGTCTATGAGCTGAGCTTCAAGGGTAGGCCGCTGCCTAAGCAAGTAGTCGCGAAGCTCAGGATACTCTTCCGCAGCATAGTCACGCGAATGTTTAACGATTCCCTCCCGCACCTCGAAGGTCAAGTTGAGGCCCGGGTAGCCGGCGTATTTCTGCTCAAAAGTCTCCACGATGCGGAGGGCGTGAAGGTTGTGGTCAAAGTAGCCGCCGTGCTTTTCCATAAGCCGGTTGAGCGCTTCTTCGCCAGCATGTCCGAACGGGGGATGCCCGATGTCGTGGGCGAGCGCTAAGACCTCAACTAGATCCTCGTTCAGCCGCAGCGATCTGGCGACGGTGCGGCTGATCTGCGCTACCTCCAGCGTGTGTGTCAGGCGAGTGCGGAAATGGTCCGAGTAACGTGTTGTGAAGACCTGGGTTTTGTTCTCAAGCCGCCGGAAAGCCCGGGAATGAATAATACGGTCACGATCACGCTCGAAGTCGTTCCGGTAGGAATGCCGGGGTTCTGGATACCGCCGGCCACGGGAACGTTCCGTTGGCATGGCATAGCCGGCGAGCTTCGGTTGTCGCGTGGGAGGCATAAGTCCCTTCTAGTAGTCTGCAAGCGTGTCATTCTGAGGAGTCGAAGGCGATCCCATTCGCTTTGCTCAGGGCAGGTCTGAGCGGGGTGAAGGAAGAATTTCGCATGCTGTTACTTGAACACAAAGGCGGATTCTTCGCTTCGCTTAGAATGACACCCCCGATTTCAGAGATGACAGGTCAAGAGAGTTTTTCAGTATCTTACGGCGTGTGCTCGTAAGCTGGACAGAATCGGACTATAACATAGCATTTTGAGCTTACTCCAAACCTCTCCCGCTCTTCTCAAGCGCTCTTTAACCCGGACTTCGGATCATACGATTTCCTAAAAGTCCTGCCAAACTCTGCCGATAATCCCAATGAGCTTCAGAGATTGGGTGAGAACTGCGGTATTTGAGTGGCGTCGAGGTACGCTCGACGAAACCGGCGATCCCCGGACTGCGCCGGGGCAAGCTCCGATCGCCGCACCAGCCGCAGTTTCACACAGTCTCTTCAGCCATCTGTTGGAACGGCTCCCGTGAGCTTTGCCCGGTAGCCTGGCAAGGAGGCTAGGTGAGGACCAGGGAAGATGCTTTGATTGGCTGCAGGGAGCCCGGATACGCAGAGACTGCCACTGAGGCAGCCTTCAGTGAACGGGCAAGCGCTCCCGCCCAGTCGAAAATGAAAATTTTGGTCGCCGAAGATGATGCGGTAACGCGCCGAATGCTCGAAGTGCTATGCGCCTCTTGGAAATTTGACGTTACGGCTGTGGGCGACGGACTTGCCGCAGCGCAGGCGCTCGAAGGCGCCAACGCTCCCCCGCTGGCGCTGTTGGACTGGATGATGCCGGGATTGGACGGTCTTGAAGTCGTTCGGCGCGCCCGCGCCCGCGAACCGGTCCAGCCCGTTTACATCATTATGCTGACCGCCCGAGGCGGCCGCGAGGATGTCATTCGCGGCCTGCTAGCTGAGGCCGACGATTACATCGCAAAGCCATTCGACCATCGCGAGCTGCGCGCCCGTGTACAGGCCGGCGCACGTGTTGTTCAACTCCAAATAGAGCTAGCGGAGAGGGTCATGGAGCTGGAAACAGTTTTAAGCCAGGTGAAAAGTCTGCACGGCCTCCTGCCCATCTGCTCGTATTGCAAGCGGATTCGCAACGACCGGAATTACTGGCAGCGGGTTGAAAGTTACATCGCGGAGCGCTCGGAGGCTGAGTTCACTCACGGGGTTTGCCCGCAATGTTACGAGAACATTGTGAAACCCGAATTGGAGCACCTCCGCGCCGGGTAATCGAGCCTGCTATGGGCAATCTCTTTCAAATCGCAAAACCGCTGTTTGCCGGATCAGGAATTTTGCTCGATGCACTGGCCAGCCCGTCCGTCTTGGCCGCCCTGCTTGGAATCATGACCTTAACGCTGCTCTGGGCGCTTTGGGACCGCAAAGGGCGGGAACGCGAGTATGCGGAATTCGTCAGCCGGTCCGCCAAGCGCGAGGCGCTCCACGAGAAGAGATACCGCGAGTTGCTGGATAATTCCAGCGACATCGTTTACACGCATGACCTTGAGGGCCGCCTCATCACCTGGAACCGGGCCGGAGAGATCCTCACCGGTTACACCCAGCGGGAACTCTTTAACAAGGACATTGCAGAGCTGGCGCCGCTGGAACGCCGCAGCAGCGTGAGCGCCTGGATTAAGGCTACTGTGGCAGGGCAGACAGGCGGCATCTTTGAATTGACCATTCTCGCCAAGGACGGCCGCTCCGTGACGCTGGACGTCAGTACCCGCGCGATTACGCAAGAAGGCAGACAAGCAGGGGTGCTTGGATTCGCCCGTGACATCACCACCCGGAAGCGAACCGAGGACGCGCTCAAGCACAGCGAGCTGCGCCTCCGCACTGTGGTGTCAAACGTCCCTGTCATCCTGTTTGCTTTGGATCGCCATGGTGTGTTCACCTTCTGTGAAGGCAAGGGGCTAAGCGCCATGGGGCTGAAGTCTGGCGCGCTGGCCGGGCGCTCCGCCTACGATCTGGACCGGCATCTGCCTGGGCTCTCAGCTAAAATCGACCAGGCTCTTGCCGGCGAAACGATCACCACGATTCATAAAGTGCGTGGTGCGGTTTATGAGGGGCAAATTGCGCCCATGCGCGACGACCGGGGGGAAGTTACCGGCCTTATTGGCATCGCCATGGACATTACCGAGCGCAACCGGGCCGAAGACCAAACCCGGCTGGCGCGCGAAGCCGCGGAAGCAGCCTCTCAGGCAAAGAGCGAGTTTCTAGCCAACATGAGCCATGAGATACGGACTCCCATGAACGGAATTTTGGGGATGACTGAGTTGGCTCTGGAGACTCGCCTGACTGCTGAACAGCGTGAATACATGGAGATGGTCAAGGTTTCCGCTCAGTCGCTACTGACTATCATCAACGATATTCTCGACTTCTCGAAAATCGAAGCAGGGAAGCTTGAGCTGGACACCGAAGATTTTAGCCTCCGCAGCGTCCTCGGCAGCACTCTAAAGCCGCTTGCCGTGCGCGCCCGGCAGAAAGGCCTCAAGATTACTTCCACCGTCAATCCACAGGCGCCGGAAGTCTTGCACGGCGACTCCGGCCGGCTCCGGCAGGTGCTGATGAACCTCGCCGGCAATGCCATCAAGTTTACCGAGCGAGGATCGGTCAGCGTGGACGTGGAGTTGGAGTCCTTGGAATCATATGCGGCCTTCTTGACCTTTAAAGTAACAGACACAGGAATTGGCATTCCACGAGAAAAGCAGGCGGTCATATTCGAAGCCTTTGCCCAGGCGGATGGGTCCACGACGCGCAGATACGGGGGAACAGGACTAGGCCTCACCATCACAAGAAAGATCGTCGAGATGATGGGCGGGCGCATTAGCGTGGAAAGCGAGCCTGGACGAGGCTCGACGTTCTGCTTTACGCTTCCGTTTCCGGTCTCTGCCGGCACGGACGCCGGCTTAGTCGAATCCATAACCGGGCCTGACGTGGCCGTTGCAAACACAGCAGCAAGAGCAGAATTGGCGGGCCAAACTGAAAGCAGTTTGAGCTCTCCGGTTAGGATCTTGGTTGCCGAGGACAACGCCGCCAATCAGAAATTGGTTCTCTACCTTCTCCAAAAGCAGGGTTATACGGTCGAGTTGGCAAGTGATGGCAGGGAAGCTCTGGCGGCCCTCGAGAAGGCTGGGCCGGAAGCCTTCAGCCTGATCCTGATGGACCTGCAGATGCCGGAGATAAATGGTTTTGAGGCCACGGCAATCATTCGGCAGATGGAGAAGGATTCTGGCCGGCACGTGCCGATCATAGCGCTAACCGCCCATGCCATGAAGGGCGACATGGAGCGCTGCTTAGACGCTGGAATGGACGGCTACATTTCAAAACCGGTCCGCCGCGAAGAGCTGATCGAGACGGTCCAGCGTTTCTTGTCCCGCTCCGCGTCTTCGGATAAACCCCAGCCGAAACTCGCCAAGGCTCCAGAAGCCTTGAGCATCCCCGAGACATTGGCCCGGGTCGACGGCAACTCCGAACTGCTGGGAGAACTAGTAGAAATCTTCTTGGAAACCTCTCCAGACCTACAGCAGCGAATGGGCGAAGCCGTTGAAACCCGTGACTGGGACTCCCTAGGGCGCGCTGTCCATATGCTCAAAAGCTCTCTGGGGAATTTTTGCGCCCGGCCGGCGCTTCAGGCTGTGCTTGCGCTGGAGGAAAAAATCTCAATGAATGAGGTCAAAGGTATCAACAGAGCGTATGCGGCTTTGGTTAAAGAGATCGAGCGGCTCACGCCAACGCTTGCAAATCTGGCGACTGAGGATTACAAGCGCCTATTGCCTCATGTGCGCTGAGTGGACAATTTTGGTCAAGAGAATGGAAGGACACGGTTAAAACGATTGAACCGTGGCCGGACAACTGGTTGAGGTATCGCCCATGCGAATCTTGATTGCTGAGGATGACCCTGTTTCACGCCGCATTTTAGAAGCCCATCTAACCAAGTGGGGGTACGAGATTATCATCGCTCGCGACGGGCTTGAGGCCTGGGCGGCTCTCCAGCAGCCTGATGCGCCCAAGCTGGTTATTCTCGACTGGATGATGCCGGGCATCGACGGCGTCGAAGTGATCCGGAAATTGCGCGAAAGGCGAAACCTTCCTTACGTCTATGCTCTGTTGCTAACGGCCAAGGATCAGAAAGAAGACCTGATCGCAGGGTTAGACGCTGGAGCCGACGATTACGTGACAAAGCCTTTCGACGCACATGAGCTGCAAGCGCGAATCCGAACCGGCAGGCGTATCCTTAGCCTGCAGGAGGAGCTCATCGCCGCTAGAGAGGCGCTCCGCGAGAAAGCTACTCACGATCATTTGACCGGAATCTGGAACCACGCTGGCATTCTCGATATCCTGCAACGCGAGTGCGCCCGGTCGCGCCGGTCCGGCGGGTCGGTGGGCCTGGTGATCGCCGACCTCGATCATTTTAAGCGGGTCAACGATACCTATGGTCATTTGGGCGGTGATGACGCGCTCCGCGAGGTGGCGCGCCGCATGCAAGGCTCCATCCGGGCTTACGATTCAGTCGGACGCTACGGAGGCGAGGAATTCTTGATCGTCCTGCCGGACTGCCATGCCAACGCTGCCTTTCACCATGCTGAGCGGCTTCGCCATGTCGTCGGTGGTGAACCGGTCACTGCTGCCGGCTCCTCGTTTCCTGTTACCCTGAGCCTGGGCGTTGCCGCCAGCGACCAGGCGGGTTGTGAAGATTGTCAAGCCTTGCTACAGGCAGCCGACGCCGCCCTCTACAAAGCCAAAGGCGCAGGCCGCAATCGCGCCTTGCTGGCCGCGCCCGATGCAAATCTGATTCTGGCTTCGCCTTCAAGTTAACCGTCCTGTAATCGGGTTGCAAACCCTCCTGCAATCTATGAATCTGCCCCGAAAATTTGATTTGTAAGGTGCGGAAGGGCACGGTTTTAACCGTGCCGTAGACCCTCACCCCGCCTCACAGCACCCCTCTCCAGCGCGAGCGGGAGAGGGGTCGGGGGTGAGGGGTGCTAATCGTAGCGGCACGGCTGAAGCCATGCCCTTCCGCAGCATTTTCACGCTTCGGGGCGCCGCGAAGCCGCACAGGCGACTTCCCTGAAAATCTCCCTTCCATCCGTGTTTGGCATTCCCGTAGCTTCCTGCGCGGATTTTCGCTTATGCTGGAATGACCGATATATCTCATTCGCCTGCTCTTGCATCCAAAGAGAAGTAGGAAATCGAGAGCATAGCCCGTCCGCGGCAGAGAGGCTGAGCTTATATCACCTTTATTTTCAGTCAGGCCTGGCCATTCACCGAGTGGATGACTGACCAGAGGTGATGTCTATCCGGTGTGGCGAACCGGGGGAAAGTTGTGGTTTTGATGAAATCAAGCATTTACGGTTCTATTCGGACAGCAAGGGGAGCCGAAGAGCAGCTTCACCCGCCCGCCACCGACGACGCGTCAGTTGAGATCGCGGGGGTGGAAGCTGCTGACTTCGAATGGGAAGAAGCCTCCCGGCTGGTCTTGAAGCCGGGGCCCGTCGAGGAGACGAGTGACATCGTTCGGACCTACCTGCAAGAGGCAGGACGGGTTCCGCTCTTGACCCGCGAAGGTGAAATCAAAATTGCCCAACGCATCGAGCGTGGCCAAATGCTGGCGCGGCATGCAATTTCTCGCTCGCCTCTCGCGGTCAAAGAGTTGCTGGCCATGGGCGAGGATCTGCGCTCTGGCGCCCGCTCAATCAAAGACATCATACAGTTCAAGTCTGGGGACTTGATCGAAGACCGGCTTATCCAGGAGACGACGCGGCGGACGCTGAAGGCCATCGTTCGCATCGGCGATCTCTATAGCTCTGCGCTGAAGCAGGCAGCGGCGATGCAGCGCATTCCGAAATCTAAAAAGCGCTTGTACCTGCGCGCTAAGTGGCGGCTGGCGCGGACACGCATTAAGATCTCCAGACTTATCTGCTCTCTTGGTCTCAACGCCCAATCGTACAAGCATTTGACCGGCAAGGCTGCTGAGGCGTATCAGCGCGGCTGCCGCTTGCGGCAACAAGAGGAGAGTCTGAAGCGCCGCGTTACAACACTCGAAGTCCGGCGCGAGTTGCGTTCGCTCCATCGCCGGCGCGAGACGCTCGAACGAGAGTGCGGCGTAGGCTTAGCCGGGCTGGGAAAGACGATGGAGAAGGTCCGCCGGGGAGAAGCCGAAGCAGAGCTGGCTAGCAAGGAGTTGGCTGAGGCAAATCTGCGCTTGGTGATTTCAATCGCCAAAAAATACGTCAATCGCGGATTGCACTTCCTTGATCTGATCCAGGAGGGAAATCTCGGATTGATGAAGGGTGTGGAGAAATTCGACTGGCGCCGAGGATATAAGTTTTCTACATACGCGACGTGGTGGATCCGCCAGGCAATTACACGCGCCATCGCCGACAAATCACGCACCATTCGCATCCCGGTCCACGCCGTCGAAACCTTGAACAGAGTGCTGAGGACCAGAGGCGAGTTGGTGAAAGACCTGGGCCGCGAGCCCACCGCCGCTGAGCTCGCAAAGCGCGCCGGCCTGCCGCTTGAGAAAGTACACGCGATGTTGAAGCTGGCTCAGGAGCCGGTATCACTGGAAATGCCGATCGGCGATGGGGAATCGCAACTTGGCGATTTTGTGGAGGACAAAGCAACGCCTTCCGCATCCGATGAGGCGATCAGCCACAGCCTGCAGCGGGAGGCGGCTTCAGTGCTGAAAACGCTCACCCCACGGGAGGAGAAGGTGCTGAAGATGCGTTTTGGGATGGAGGATGGAGAGACGCACACGCTGGAGGAAGTGGGTAATTCACTGGCCGTCACGCGCGAGCGTATTCGCCAGATTGAAGCGCGCGCGTTACGCACCTTGCGCGCCTCTTCGCGTTCGGACAGGCTCCGCATCTTCGTTTCAGAAAGCTAGCGTAGTGCAACCGAAGAAAGTGGCCCGTGAGGTGCTCTGTCATTCTGAGCACCGCGAAGAATCCTTTCTTATCACAACGGCCTCGAAGAACAGCGGATGCTTCGCTCAGCATGACGGCTACGGATTCTGGCATGTGCATCTGTTCCGGTTACACGACACTAGCCGTGCTCAAGGTGGCGCCGGCTACTTGATCACGGTCCACACCTTTGTCCGGTTCAAGGCATACTTCGCTACGCCTTGTTCGTCAAATTCAAAGCCCAGCCCCGGGCCTTGCGGTAGCAGCACATCGCCGTCTCTCGCCTCGAGTTGGCGATTCATGAGCCTTCTGAAGTTGAATACCTGATCGTCAGGGAAAAACTCAACGTAGCGCCCGTTGGGGACAGACGCCACCAAGTGTATGTGCAAATCGTGGAACCAATGCGGCGAGACAGTCACCCCGTAGCTTGCTGCGGCTTGAGCAATGCGCCGCCACTCGGAAATCCCCCCGCACACGGCGGCGTCGGCCTGCAGAATTTCAGCGGCCCGCTTGTCTAGTAGCTCCTTGAAGCGCCACCGCCCCGCTTCAATCTCTCCCGTCGCGACCAGGATGCTGGTGTGCGCTGCCAGCTTGGCGTGATTGTCGATATCATCGGGGCTAAACGGCTCCTCGATCCAATACGGGTTGTATTTTTCGAAACATTTGCAATAAATGAGCGCCTCCGGCAGATCTCTCCAAGCGTTGTTGGCGTCCAGCATCAGCCGTACGTCAGGGCCGATGGCTTCCCGGGCCGCGCGGACTCGATCTTCTTCCTCGCCCGGCGACAACCGCCCGACTTTGATCTTCACCGCCTTGAAGCCTTGCCGGACGTAGGAACTAACTTCCTCGCCCAGTTTCTTTGGCGTCTTGCCCTCCAGGTAGTATCCGCCGCTCGCGTAAGCGGACACTCTGTCCTTGGCCCAACAGCCGAGATAGCGGCATAGAGGCAGCGCAGCCGACCGGGAATTCAAATCCCACAGGGCGATATCCAGCGCGCTGATTGCGCGCATTACGCTTCCGGCGCGGCCTTGGAGCAGCGCCTCCTGATACATCTCCTCCCACAGCCCTTCGACCCGCGTTGATTCCTCACCGATCAGCTTAGGCGCCAGCAGTTCTTCTACCGCCACTCGGGCAATGTTCCCGCCAGAGCTGCCAACATAGCAAAAGCCAATGCCTTCTGCGCCGTCTGTTGAGTGAAGTTTCACCAGACAGTAGTCCCGCGCGTTCACCACGCGGGTTGAAAAGGACGTAACGCGGTCGAGCGGCACCCGCGCTAGACATACTGAGACTGAAGCAATACGCGACATCAAAAATCCTCCTCATCGTAAGATCGGCGGGAAGAACTGGCTTTTTCGCCGGAGAAATCAGTTCACTACGGTAAGCGCGCTTCGCAGAGGTATTTGTCAGGGCGCTTTGTATCAAAATGGCTATTGCGGCGGCGAACCCTGCGGACCCGAAGACGGCTCAGGAAACGGAATGTCTGCGCGGCGTCCCTCTGCCCGGAGCTCTTCCGCAACTTCGGCGCTTATTGGAATGCCGGTCGCGCGGCGCAACTCTTCGGTTCGCTCTTCCGGTTCCCCGGGCATCAATATCTCGGCAAACCCAGCAGCCCGAGGAAGATTCTTCACGCGGTCAGCGAAGATATCCATTCGCTGATTGAACGTTTCACGCGGCATGAACAAGTCCGGCCGCATCGCGATGAACAGATGTCCGACATTCTGCGCTTCCAAGCTGCTGGAGTACAAAGGCGCTACCTCCCCTCCGTAGCCGGCACCGGTAAAGACGCCGGCGAGAAGGTCCATCAGCATGGCCAGCGCCGCACCCTTCACCCCGCCAAAAGGCAAGAGCACACCCTCGAACGCTTTCTTCGCGTCCTGGGTTGGCCTGCCCTCGGTGTCCAATGCGAGCCCTTCCGGGATCGGCTGCCCATGCATTGCCGCGAGCCGTATTTTCCCCCGGGCGATCACCGTCATCGCCATGTCGAGCACATACGGCGCGAGCGATCCGCCCGGTATTCCAGCCGCCAGCGGACTTGCGCCCAGAAACGTCGTGCGGCCACCCCAAGCCGGAATTGCCGGCGAGGAATTCGTGAAGGCCAGCGCGATGTAGCCTGCCTCAATCGCCTGCAGGACGTACAAGGCGGCCATCCCAAAATGGGTGCTGTGCCTTGCCCCTGCCAAACCGACGCCGCTTTCAGAGGCCAGCGCGATGGCTTCTTCCATAGCGCGGCGGCCCACAATGAAGCCCATGCCATTGTCGCCGTCGATCAGCGCGGCGGCTTGCGCCACGCGGGTGGTCACGACGTTTGGCCGGGGATTCACGACGCTTCCACGCAAGCGCGCAAGATACACAGGAATGCGTGAGACGCCGTGAGAATCGACCCCGCGCAGGTTCGCCTTCAGCAATCCATCCGCGACCACCGCTGCGTCCCTGGGACTTAATCCCGCTTGTTCGAACAGCGCCTCCGTGAAAACAGTGAGCTTGGCAGCGTCGTAGAATGGCCGTTTTTCGCTCATACTGGGTTTAGGTAGCAGTCGTTCATGTCGCTCCGCGACACCCGTAAGACATGAAAATAGAGGCAGGTCATGCTGAGCGGCAGCGAAGCATCCCGGTTTCGAGGGTAAGAAAGCAGATTCTTCGCTGCTTTCAGAATGACAGGCGAAGGGATCTGCATGACAAACCAGGTTTTTCCGTAATCTGATTAGGGCTCTGCGCTGTAGCCAAGCGCCCGGCTCCGCGCATTATCGATATGCTTCCGCATCGTCGAGCGAGCCATTTCCTCATCACCGTCGCGTATTGCCTCCAAGACGCTGCGATGCTCCTCCTGAACCAGCAGCAGGCGTTTCCGGTTGCGAGCCGGTGATAGCTGGCGGAAGACATTGATTCCATTGAGGATGTGCAAGGCCAAAGCGTTGAGGGTTTGCACAAACATCTGGTTGCGGCTTGCCTGCGCAATCGCCGCATGAAAACCGATGTCTTCCTCAAACCCTAATTCGCCTGCGGCATTTGCCTTCTCCATTTTCTCAAATGCTTGGCTAATTGCCGCCATGTGTTCTTCCGAGCGGCGCTGCGCCGCAAGACACGCTGCCTCGCCTTCCAGGGCAATGCGGAACTCAAAGCACCGCATCCAATCAGCGATACCCCCGATGGGAGCAAGCTGCAGGAACTCGCGCCCGGGTTGCCGATGGACATACGTTCCCGCCCCGCGCCGCGTCACAACTACGCCATCCGCATACAGTCGCGCCAGGGCCTCGCGTATGACGGCGCGCGACACTTCATACCGCGCTGCAAGAATGTTTTCTGAGGCCAGCCGATCGCCGATCGCGAGCTCTCCAGAAACAATCCGTTCCAGTATACGCTCATAAACGCGATCCACGAGACGCACAGATGCTTCTAAAGGCGGCGAGACCGCGCTGTCGGCGCTGTGGGCCGCCGGCTCAGGTGTCTTTCCTAGAGCGTCGTGAGTGGCTGATGTTCGGCTCATGATTCAAACCGCCTCATTAGCAAATTTTAGTTGAAGCCACGTCCTTAATGAGATCTTACATCGAATCGTCATGGTTTGGCGGCATGCCGATAGTGCGCCAAATTGTCCTGAAATGTCTGGTTTTGAGGATCGAGCTGTACAGCTCTGGCTTCCACTTGGGCAGCCAAATTCCATCTTCTGTTGGCATAGAGCGCAGCGGCAAGTGTATCCACGAAACCAGGCTGCCTCCATTGGGTCAGCTCGACGGCTCGCGTCGCGGTCTGCAATGCCGCTTTCGGGTTGCGGTAGCGGTCGTCTGGACAGGTCGCGTATAGCCAAGCCAGATTGTTCAGCGCCAGCGGAGAGTTGGGAGCAAGCTGCAATACCCTCTTATAGTGGCTGATTGCTTCGGGAAACAACTTGAGTGAGACGCAAAGCTCGGCAAGCGCTTCATGAATCCCGGCGTCCCCCGACATTTTATGCGCGGCCTCCTCCAGCAACTTTCTGGCCCCGTTGAGGTCGCCGGCCTGCTCGTAGGCGACCGCCAGCCGGATCGTGTCGGCGCTTGGATCGGGGCTTAAACGCAGGGCGCGCCGCAATTCATCGATGGCCTGGGGGTACTGCTTAGCCTCAAGGTAGAGCGTGCCTAACTGCTCGTGCACGGCACTATTGCGAGGGTCTAACTGGCGAGCCTTTTTGAGCAGCTCGATCGCGCGTTTGGGTTGCTGTTGTGCTTCCAGCCGGCCGCTATCCGCGAGTAATTGGAAGACTTGGCGGGAGGTTAGATAATGGCTTGCAGTCGCAGCGGCCGCAACTGCGACCAAGACTACCGGCAGAACGGCAATCCACTGGACGCCAGGCGCGGCAGCGCGCCCGCGCTTTTTTACAGATTCCATGACCGGCGGGACGAGCCATGCGAGCGCCATCCCCGTGACAAGCCCGCCCAAGTGGGCCCAGTTGTCAATGTGAGGGACGAAGTGTCCGAAGATCAAATTGATGATGATCACGATCAGGATGCCAACGCCGAACAGATTCTTCCATCGATAGGGGACTACTTGCGGGCGTAGGAGTCCAGTGACCAACATGGCGCCTGCAATACCAAAGATCGCTCCTGAAGCCCCCGCGGCGATGTGCGCGGATGCTTCCATGGAAAGCAGAGAGCCGCCCATGCCTGACAGCACATAGAGCAGAGAAAATCGCCCATAGCCATAAAGAGGTTCGAGCAGAGCGCCGAGCAGGTAGAGGGCTGCCATGTTGACCGCAAGATGCGCCAGGCCGATGTGCAGAAACATGGGCATTACTAGCCGCCATACTTCACCAGCACGAAAATAGGGGCCGTAGGAGGCGCCAAAGTTCAGCAGCACCGTGGTGTTCTGCGATCCGCCAGAAAGCGTCATCAGAATGAAAATGACAATGTTGAGGCCGAGGATTACACACGTCGCCGCGGGAAGCCGATCCCATCTGATCCCGGCGGCTGACGGGGGCGAAATTGAAGTTGAATCCATGGACAAGGTCAGAGCCGCCAACTTGACGCCAGGACAGCGAAGATCACGGCATCAAGAGTGTCAGGGCGTCTGGTATTACTTCAAAGGTGGCAGGCAGCGTGCCGGCGAGCTCTCCGTCAAGCTCAAAGTAGACGCGAGCCTCAGGCTCCGCGTCAAAATCAGCTCGAGTCGTTTCGAGGTACGTGACGTCACGAAGGCGCCACCCTGTGATCAACGCGAGTGCATAGCGCACGTAATCCAGTCGCCCGCGATGCGTGAAAAGAGAGATGCCAAAGTGGCTGTTCACCAGGGCTTGGCGGGGAGCAGTCCTAAAATTCCCGGCGTAGCGGCTGGTCCTCTGGATCAGAACGAAACTGGCCTCTGCGTGGCGCCCGTCAATGCGGCAAGATAGGTTCGGAAACGAATAGCGCATCAGTTGGCGCACGCCTTCGACGACATAGGCCGCAACGCCGAGCGACATTTTAAAATTGAAGGTGAGCTTCTTAATGACATACGCGTCAAAGCCGACGCCGGCCACGCCTAAAAAATACCTGCGCATCCTGTCTGGCGGAATACCTTCTGACAAAGCGTTTCCCGTCGCGCATCCAAGAGCGATCCGGCGCGGGGTCCAACTGCTCAATTGGCGTGCGGCGCGGACTGGACCTCGCCGCACGCCCAATTCATTGGTAATGATATTCGCCGTACCGCCCGGCAGAATCGCTAAAGGAGTTTGACCGAGCGCGATTCCGTTCACAACCTCATTGATCGTGCCGTCCCCGCCACAGGCGATGATCAGGTCCCGGCCCGAAGCGGCAGCGCTGCGGGCAAGCTCAGTGGCTGTTCCGGAGGCTGTTGTCCGCGCAGCCACGCACTGGACGCCACTGGCCTGGAGCGTCGCGGTGATTTCGCCGATCTCCCGCTCTCGCCGGATGGGATTTCTTCCAGCCACTGGATTGTAAATGAGGGTCGCGCTTTTCAAGGACTCTCGATGCTGATGCGTCCGGTGCAAGTCCGGTCACGGGCCGGTCACATCAATCCCGCTTACGACCTTCCTGGCAAACAGTTTTCCGGTTTTCTTGTCTGTTTTCACGTCTACGTAAACCATCTCGCCCACCTTGAGCTGGGCCGCCGAACTGTGTTTGCCATTGCGGGCGAATTTGGTTTTCCGGTCCAGTGAGATCGTTCGCGGAATCCCGAACTTGGTCTTGTTCAGCACGATGCTATGATTGCCGATCTTTCCTATAACACCGAACAAGTAATCCTGGTACCGGCGAGCGTTACCCGTTGGGGTTCCAAACCGGTCGTTGTTTGGCGGTTGAGGAGCAGTCGTGCGCTGGGCAAGCGCCGGATATGCCGTCAGCCCACCCGCTAAAAATAAACCGGCCAAAATTTTCATCCATCTCATAACGGCTCATTTCTTCCTTGGCGAAACGATTCGCAAAAGACGGACGTTACTCCCTTTCAAAAGTTAGAGCCGAACGCACAGGCTGTCAATCCGCTTCTGTTATTTTGGGCGGGCTGCGGCTCGTCTGCGAAGGCTGTGGGCAAACTCGCGCACGACCTGCACAAACGCCTGGAGAACAGGAGAGGGATCATCGGGGCGCCAGACGAGAGTCATGGCTGTCTGCGCCTGAGGCTTGTGGAGCGCCTTAAATACCACTCCTTCAATCCGCACATGGGTGATCGAAGCGGGCACCACCGCCACGCCGATCGCGGCAGCGACCAGGCTGACAACGGTCTGCGTGCCAGGAGCCTCCTGCGTGATACGAGGGCTGAAGCCTGCCGCCAGGCAAAGCCCAACGATCTCGTCATAGAACCCGGGGCCCCGAGTGCGTGGAAAAATCACAAACGGATCACCCGCCAGATCTTGCAAACAGATTTTTTCACGCTTCGCCAGCGGGTGCGAGCTGGGCAGAGCGGCCATGAACGGCTCGCGAAAGATGATTTCCTGCCGCAGCCAGGGGCCGTCAACTCGCGTCCGGACGAAGCCGGCATGAAGCCTGCCTTCACGCAGCATTCCGAACTGATCCGCGGCGCCCAGCTTGTAAAGCGCCAGCTCAACCTCTGGAAACCGCTTATGAAAAATACGCAGAACCGGAGGGAGCGTTTGATAGAGGGCGGAATCCACGAAGCCGACGGCCAGCAGGCCAACCTCGCCCTGGTCTGCACGGCGCGCCACGCGCACAGCGTGTTCTGCCTGGGCAAGCGTGCGGCGAGCCTCCTTCAGAAACTCCTGTCCCGCGTGAGTCAAACTCACTTTACGCCGCGTCCGCTCGAAGAGCGGCAGCCCCAGTTCTTCTTCCAGGCGCTTGATCTGCTGGCTTAGCGGCGGCTGGGCAATTCGCAACTTGCCGGCTGCCCGGCCGAAGTGCAGTTCCTCGGCGACGGCAACGAAATAACGCAGGTGTCGAAGCTCCACGGCACGATCATATCATTAAAGTCTCAATATCCTGCGGGCAATACATTTGAAATAATCTGCAAAATTCGGTAATCTGAGCAGTGGCTTTTCACGCCCGGACGCGCATCCTTACATCCTGAAGCCTTTAATCTTTTCAACCGGGCGGAGGCTAGGCCCGGCATCACCATACCAGGAACCTCCGGAATCACATCATGTGGCCAGTCCGCCTCGCCCTTCGCCGCCCTTATACGATGGCCGTTTTGGCTCTCCTGATCATGCTCCTGGGGATTCTTTCCGCAACCGAAACCTTGGTGGATATATTTCCCAGCATCAACATCCCGGTAGTGATGGTGGTGTGGAACTATCCGGGGCTCTCCGCGCTGGATATGGAACGGCGGGTGATCATCATCGCCGAGCGGGCCTATTCAACCACTGTAAATGGCATCGAGCGCATCGAGTCGGATTCGATTCCAGGCATTGGTCTCATGAAAATCTATTTTCAGCCAGGAACCTCCGTTGCCGGCGGTATCGCCCAGATTTCCTCGATCTCCGATAGCATTCTCCGTATTTTCCCGCCCGGCATGCAGGCGCCGGCCGTGATCGATTTCAACGCGGGAAACGTGCCCGTGGTGCAGATGACGCTCTCCAGCCCCACGCTGACCGAGCAGCAAATTTTTGACTACGGACTCAACTTCATCCGCGTGCAGTTGTTTACCATCCCGGGGCTTTCTGTGCCCGCACCCTTCGGCGGCAAGTTCCGGCAAATCATGGTCAATCTCAATCCGCAAGAAATGGCCGCCAAAGGTCTTTCGCCGGCGGATATCGTCACCGCATTGCAACGCTCCAACGTTGTTGTCCCAGCCGGCAACGCCCGGATGGGCACGACCGATTACAACGTCCTGCTCAATTCCAGCCCTGACTTGGTAAGCGAGTTCAACCAGCTTCCCGTGAAGGTGGTTAACCACGCCGAGGTGCTGCTCGGAAACGTTGCCCACGTAGTGGATAGCTACGCGCAACAGGAAAACGTGGTCCATGTGAACGGCAGGCGAGCCGCCTACCTTGCGATCCTTAAGCATGCTGATTCTTCGACCATCACGGTGGTGGATTCAGTTCGCAAGGCGCTGCATACGATTCGCGCGGTGGCGCCGAAGGGACTGAACATTGGGCTGGACTTTGACCAATCGGTCTTCGTGCGCGCCGCCGTGCAAGGCGTGCTCCGGGAAGCGGTGATCACCTCATTTCTGATCTCTCTCTTGATCCTGGTCTTTTTGGGCAGTTGGCGCAGCATGGTGATCGTGAGCACGTCGATTCCGCTCTCCATACTCACAGGCGTCATCATTCTGCACCTCACCGGCAATACTTTGAACCTGATGACTCTGGGAGGTCTCGCGCTAGCCATTGGAATGTTAGTAGACGACGCCACAGTCGCGATTGAGAACATTCACCGCAACCTTACCGAAGGCAAGCCGCTCACGGTGGCTATCCTAGATGGGCAGCAGCAAGTAGCCGTGCCCGCCATAGTCGCAACCCTCTCGATCTGTATCGTTTTCTTCCCAGTTACGTTGCTGTCCGGCACGGCTAAGTTCTTGTTTACGCCCTTGGCCCTGGCGGTGGTGGCTTCAATGCTGGCTTCTTACGTGCTTTCGAGAACGCTGGTTACAACCATGGCGCGGTATCTGCTGGCAGGCGAGAAACACGGGGCGGACAGCGCAGAAGCCGGCGGCGGCCCGGCAAAGAGGGGTGTTATTAAACGGTTCACAGCGATGGTTCAGCGCCTTCGCGACCAAGGGTTCGTGCGGTTTCAAGGAGCTTATGGCCAAGTGCTGGAGGTTGTGCTGGCGCGCCGGGCCGCCGCTCTTGTCATCGGCGTTTTGCTGCTCGCCATCACTGCGCTGCTCACGCCAGCGGTGGGCACCGACCTGTTTCCCTCAGCCGACGCCGGCCTCATGAGGCTGCATTTCCGCGCGCCCGCCGGCACACGTATCGAAGATACCGAGCGCTTGACGCTTGAAGTGGAGGACCGTATCCGGCAGGTGATTCCTGCGAACGAGCTTAACCAAATTACCGACATGATCGGGGTTCCCGTCTATTATGACCTCGCTTTTGTGCAGACCGACAACGTCGGCGAGATGGATGCAGACATTCGTGTCTCCTTAAAGCCGCATCACCATCCTACGGTGCAATACCAACGTGAATTGCGCCGCGAACTGCCGCGAGAATTCCCGGGTTGTGGTTTTTATTTCGAGGCGGCGGACATCGTAAACCAGGTGCTGAACTTTGGCTTATCGTCGCCGGTTGACGTGCAGGTGACCGGATCAAACTACACCCAGAGCGTTTCTTACGCGCAGAGGCTGCTCGCAGGGATTCAGCAAGTGCCCGGCGCGGTTGACGTACGCATCAAGCAGGTGCTCAATTATCCCGCACTCATGGTGCACGTGGATCGCCAGCGAGCTGCACAGTTTGGCGTCAGCATGAGCGGAGTGGCAGACAGTATGCTTGTAGCGCTCTCCTCAAGCTCGCTCGTCGCGCCGTCCTTTTATCTGAATCCCGCGAATAGCGTGAATTACATCGTCGCCGTACAGGTGCCTTTCGAGAAGATTCATTCCGTCGGCGACTTATTGGCGACCCCGCTCACCAACCCGGACGTGGGGGGCGCACTGAACCCGTCGCCTGCTGCAACTGACCCGGCTGCAGTTCCTGAATGGCCGACGCAAAGGCTCTCCAGCATTGCACGTATCTATCCTGTAGGCGTGCCGGAGGAGATCAGCCATTACACCGTTCAGCGCGTGATCGACGTGGATGCGAACGTTGACGGACGTGACCTCGGCGGAGTCTCGCATGACATCCTCAGCAAGATCGCAGCGCTTGGCCAGCTTCCAGCCGGCATGGCGATCAGAGTGCGTGGACAGTATGAAGTGATGCAAAGCTCGTTCCGCAGCCTTGGCCTTGGGCTGATTCTGGCGATTGTGTTGGTTTATTTCCTAATGGTGGTTCTGTATCAATCCTGGCTGGACCCTTTCATCATCATGATGGCTGTTCCGGCAGCCCTGGTGGGCATCATCTGGATGCTGGCGATAACCCACACGACGATCAACGTGGAATCGATGATGGGCTCGATCATGGCCGTGGGCATCGCCACGTCTAACTCGATTCTGCTCGTTAGTTTCGCAAACGATTTGAGAGTGGAAAAGGGATTGTCTCCCGTCGAAGCCGCTCTCGAGGCCGGCAAAACGCGGCTTCGCCCAGTGTTGATGACTGCGCTCGCGATGATTATTGGAATGGTTCCCATGGCGATGGCCATGGGGGAGGCCGGCGAGCAGAACGCGCCGCTTGGACGCGCGGTGATTGGCGGCCTGATCGTGGCGACCGGCGCCACACTCTTTTTGGTGCCGGTCATCTATTCGTTGTTGCGGCGCTCCTTGCCCACTAAGCACCTGCTCGATGAGCGATTCCGCGCCGAGGAGCAGGGTGAAAGAACGCGGCGTTCCATGTATGACGAATTCGGCGGCTAAGGAGTAAGCCGGGGCGCAACCTATGGCGAAGACCGATCCTAAAAAGACCTCGCGATGGGCGGCCGCGCTTTTTTACGTAGCAGGCGCGGCGCTGATTATCGCCGCGTTGCTGCTCATGAGCCGCATGAAGACGGGTGCTGCGAAGCAGGTGGCCTCGCTATCTCAACAGGAAAAGGCTGCCGCACAGTCTGGCCCCGCGGTGAACGTGGTGACGGTTTCCGGCGATCCTCCCTCGCAAACTTTGACGTTGCTGGGCGAGACTCGCGCCTACCTCCAATCCACCCTCTACGCCAAGGTAAGCGGGTATCTGAAGTCCATTGATGTTGATAAAGGCGATGAGGTCGCTGCGAACCAGGTGCTGGGGATCATCGAATCGCCCGAAACAGACGCTCAATATCTCGCCGCGGTCATCAACGCTCGCAATCTGAGCCTGATCGCCCAGCGCGACGAAAACCTAGTGAAGCGGGATATGGTCTCTCAGCAAGACGCGGATACGGCGGTGGCCAGCGCCCGCATGGCCGAACAAGACGTTGACAACCTCGCGACACTGAAATCCTACGAGATTATTCGCGCTCCATTCTCCGGCAAGATCACGGCGCGTTACGCAGACCCGGGCGCTTTGATGCAGGCCGCTACCGGCTCGCAGACCGCAGCGCTGCCGCTGGTTCGCATTTCGGAAACTGATCGCGAACGCCTTTTCATTTATCCCGATCAAAGCCAGGCGGCCTATATCCGTGTAGGAGACCGGGCCGTCGTAACGGACCCCGCCCGGCCGGGCGTGAGACTCGATGCACAGGTGACTCGAATAAGCGGCGCGTTTGACCCTAGCACGCGAACCATGCTTACGGAGATCGACTTCTACAATCACAGGAACCTGATCGCGCCAGGCAGCTTTGTCGAGGTCACTCTGCGGCTGCTGAAAAGGTCGCGCACTTTAGAAATCCCGGCCGCAGCGCTCGTGCTGCGAGGCGTCAAGACCTTTGTTGCAGTCGTTGGGTCTGACAACCGGGTCCATTTCCGGCCCGTCGTCGTGGCCAATGACGATGGAGTTCAAGTCAGTATCGCCTCCGGACTAAAGGCCGGTGAGATCGTGGCGGTGAATTTGGGAGATTCTGTGACGGATGGCAGCAAGATTGAGCCCCTCCGGGCGGGTTCCCTTTAGTTAGAAGTATTGCAGGATACTGAAGGAGGTTTTTCCGCGTGTCATCCTGAGCGAAATCTTCAGGGTAGATGCTTTGCTGCGCTCCGCATGGCAGTACAGAGGTTTCAGCATCTGTAACGGGGGTGTGCTATGAGGCAATTCTTGTGTATCGCTCTGTTGGCGTTCTTCGCCGGCGTTCCGGCAAAGGCCGCGGATTCGCCTCCATCATTGTCTCTTGCGCAGTGCATCCAGGAAGCGCTCGATCGCAGCCCGGACGTCGCTGCGGCGCAGGCGCTGGTCAGCGCGGCCGCCGAAGGCGTGAAAATGTCGCATGCCGGATATCTGCCCCAGATAGACGTAGGGATGTCGTACACGCGGCAGACCTACAATTACGCGGCAAGCCCAGGAACGACGCCTTCCCAGTGGCAGCTGTTTTATCACGGGGAATCTCCGGCGACATCACCGTACTACTATGGCGGCTTGAACCTCTCACAAACTTTACTGGATTTTGGGCGCACGAAGGGTGCGGTGGAGGTGAGTCAAGCGCAGTTTCAGGCCGCACAACACAACCTGACCTTTGTCCGCGACCAAGTGGACTATAACGTTCGCACGGCGTACTACACCGTGATCGCTGCGCGGGAAACTGTAGGTGTTGAGCAGGCCGCTCTGAACAACGCACAACAGCATCTAGAGCAGTCCGTTGCGTTTCACCGGAACGGGACAGTTCCGGGAATCGACGTGACCGCAGGGCAGCTCGCCGCCGCCAATGCAAAGCTAGGCTTACGTCAAGCCCAAGAGAATCTCAAAGTGAGCCAAGCTCAGCTCGCAACGGCTATGGGAATTCCGGTAAATCAGGCGCCACAACCCGTGGGAACACTGGAAGAGATAGCGCCGCAACCCACGTACAACCAACTGCTCCAGGAAGCCGACCAAAACCGGGCGGACCTGCTGGCGCAGTTGGATCAGATCAAGGCTGCGCTGGGCAACGAGCTCGCCGCCAAGGGAGCTATGCGCCCATACATCTCGCTCAGCGCGTTTTTGGATTTTCGCAACCTGACTTGGCCGCTGATCTACAACTGGAGCCTGGGGCAACTGCTGGCGCAGAGCATCTTTTCAGGTGGGGCGAATTCCGCCCACTTACGCCAGACCCGCGCACAGGAAGCGGCGGCGCGCGATAACGTGGACTCTTTGCGGTTACAGGTGCAACAGCAGGTATTCGCTGCGCTTTCCAACCTGAAAGTGGCCCACGAGCAGATCTTCAACGCGCAAGAGGCTGACCGGTTCGCGCGCCAGAATCTGGCGCTTGCCGAGGGCCGCTACCAGGTGGGTGTGGGTAATATCGTGGAGTTGAACGACGCGCAGACTCAGGCCACAAGCGCCGCGCTACAACTCGTGGCCACGCAGTACAACTACCAGGTAGCAAGGGCCAAGCTCGATTTCGCGCTGGGACGCGGACCCAAATAGTACTCTCACCCGGCTCGCGACGGCGAGCCTCTCTTTCCCGCTTGGAGTACTATCTGGCAGCTTTGTGTCCTGGCGAGAAATTTTCATACAAATTTGACGTCAACGATGGAATCGTTCAGCGGGATGCTGATGTCATCCTGAGCGCAGCGAAGGATCTGCTTGTAGGGCGTGAGAAAAGCAGATTCTTCGCTGCGCTCAGAATGGCACCGTGAGGAATTCCAGCTCTCGCCTAAATGCTATGTTTGACCGAGAATTGGTTTCAGATGCCTTCGGTAACGAACCGCTTGGCGTGTTCCTTAAGCATGCAGCGGTCCTGCACTACTTCCAGGCCGGCTTCTCGCGCGGCCCGCGCTGCTTCCTCATTAGTAATTCCTTCTTGCATCCAAATCACCTTCGCGCCTATCGTGATTGCGCTTGCAACAACAGGCGGGACGTATTCCGGCCGGCGAAAGATCAAGACGATATCGACAGGTTCAGGAATGTCTTCGAGCGAAGCGTAACACCGCCCTTGGAGGAGGGTGTCGACGTTGGGGTTTACCGGTATGATCCGGTAGCCATGAGAGCGCAAGTAAGCGGCCACGCCGTAACTGGGCCGTGAAGTCTTCGGCGACAGGCCAACAACCGCCACTGTCTTCATGGTCTGTAGGATATTAGTAATGCAGTCGCGGACGCCTGGTTTCGCAGGTGTGTAAGGGGTGCGAGTCTTTGCGCTGTCCATGCCATGAGCAGCTTGCGGGAAAGCCATAAAATACCTCCACGCCGCTGCGGGCGCCCGGTGAAGCTACGATCCTACTCCCTGGTCTGAGAAGGGGCGGACAGGACGCGGCGCATGACTTCGAGGAACCGCTCATTATCCTGGCGGGTTCCCAGCGTAACCCGCAACGATGTTGGCAAGCCGTAAACCTTCATGGGTCGCACGATGATGCCTTCCTGCAGCAGCCTAAGAAAATCTTGCTCGCAATCACGAGCTGTGTCAATTAGCAGAAAATTAGCTGACGAAGGAGTAAACCTCACGCCGAGCAGAGTAAGCTCATCGGCCATAAAGCGCATTTCAGCCGCATTCGATTCGATTGAACGCGCTACATGCTCCTGATCGCCGAGCGCAGCGGCGGCGGCAGCTTGAGCCGGTCGGGACGTACTAAATGGAGAGCGCACGCGGTTCAGCCAAGCGATCAATTCTGGAGGTCCCAACCCATAGCCCACTCGCAGGCCGGCAAGCCCGTAAACTTTAGAAAAGGTGCGCAACACCAGCACGTTACGCCCCGCGCGCACATAGTCCAGCGAGCGCGGGTAGTCCTTCCGCCCCACATAGTGGCAATACGCCTCGTCAAGCACTACGAGCAGGTGGGCAGGAAGTGAGTCCAGAAAACGGTCAAACTCACCGTCTGTAAACATCGTGCCGGTGGGATTATTCGGATTGGCCAGATAAATCACCTTGGCGCGCGGTGAGATAGCCTGGCGGAGTGCGATAAGATCGAACCCCATCCGGCGCATGGGAACCAGCACCAGCCTGCCGCCGGTTTCCTCCACGGCGAGGCGATAGATGTAAAAAGTGGATTCTGAAGTGAGACCTTCGTCTCCGGCGGAGAGAAACGTCTTGGCAACCAACTCAATCAGCTCTGTCGATCCTGCACCGACAATGACCCGGCTTGGTTCGACGCTGTGAAAGGCTGCGAGTTTCCGAGTGAGCTCATAGGCTGAGGAATCCGGATAGAGATGAATCCGGTCCACACAACGGCGCATGGCTTCTATGGCCTTAAGAGAGGGACCAAGAGGGTTTTCATTGGAGGCGAGCTTGATCGCCGTGCGGCCCAACTCACGTTCGACTTCTTCAATCGGTTTGCCCGCAGGGTACGGGCGAATCCGGCCAGCCCAGGCAGGAAGCATATCCTCGATGGAAAATTTCGGCATGGTTCTTCACCCGCAGGCCCTCTGGCGCCCATGCGGAAGAGGGGGACCGCAACGCGATTAGCGAGGGTGCATTCGGCACGTCTTCCTTCTCTCAAAAACAAGATGGCCGTGCTCTCCCGTCCTCATGCCATCAGCCACGTGCCAAAGAGGTCTTCCGGCGCGGGTGCGGAGCTACGTGGATAAGATTTTCTCCTCCGGGGCGCCAATTTCGCAGGCGGGACACTTCGGCAGACGTCAGATGCCGGAATTGGCCTGGAGCAAGTCCCTTGTCATCCAGAAAAGCGATTCGTACCCGCTTGAGCTTGACCACAGACCTTCCGATCCGCTCAAACATGCGGCGAACCTGGTGATAGCGGCCCTCGACCAGCGTGATCTCATACCACGGCTTGCCCGCTGACCGCTCGCCGAGCTGCCGAATGGCAGCGGGGGCAGTGCGGCGGCCGTCGAGTGTGATGCCAGCCTCGAGCTTCTTTAATTCCTCCGCCGCCGGCACGCCCTCAAGCTTCACGTGATAGGCGCGCGGCACCGCTGAGGCCCTCGACATGAGGAAATGAGCAAGGTCGCCATCGTTGGTTAGCAGGATTATGCCCGAAGACGCATAGTCCAGCCGCCCCACCGGGTAGACGCGCTGGGTGACTCCACGGCGGCGCAGCAGCGAGATCACCGTATTGCGCCCTTGCGGATCACTGACGGTGGAGACGTAGCCGGGCGGCTTGTTAAGAAGAAGGTAAAGTCGCTTCTCAGATCGATGGATCAGCTTGCCGCTTACCCGGATGTGGTCGCGTCCAGCATCGGCTTTCGAGCCGAGTTCCGTAACCGTCTGCCCGTTGACGGAAACCAGGCCCTGACGAATCAGGTCTTCCGCCTTGCGGCGTGACGCGATTCCAGCCGCCGCGATGATTTTTTGGAGCCGTTCTGTCAT
>JBOGJZ010000323.1:0-3662 GCA_050745645.1 Terriglobia bacterium
GCGCAACACTGTTCGCGCGCAAGGCGAGAATGCATAACCGCCTCGCGCCGTGGGAGCTGGGTTAGTAGTGCAGGTTGCTGGAGCAGCGGTCAACGATCCCTTTCACAGTCTACTGCCTCGATTCTAGTGTCCCGACTTATAAGTTCGTTGGATAAGTCCGAATGTCATTCCGAGCCCCGGAATCTGTTCGCCGCCTTCCTCGTGCCCCGGCGCGGCGCTGCAACGGGATCCTCAATCCGAATCCGTAATAGGACTTCACCTTCGATCTGCCCCTTATTGATTCCAAAGCGTTTTCTCGCTTTGCCTTCCCTTCACCCCTGGAGGCCGGTTAGCGCGCCAGACCGGCGCCTTCAGCCTCTTTCCGGTGAAACAGGGTTTGCGAAAGATGAGAGCCATGGTTTCAGCACATCTTGATTCGTCACGATGGAATTCATCCAGCTTAACAACTCCAGACGAGACGAAGGAGACCCATGAGACAAGAAATTTCAGGGGAAGAGGATAGCCTTCCGAGCTCTTCGCTTGTCTCCTGAGGAGATTCGCTCCTATTCGAATCGCTCTGAGCCCGTTCGCTCTATCGTTGTCATTCTGAGCGAAGCGAAGAATCTCAGGGCAAGCTCCGCGAAGAGGCTCACGATAAACTCCGCGAGGAATCTGCTTGTGACCGGAGTATTGAAGGCAAAGCAGATTCCTCGGCCGATCAAAAACACCGACCCTCGGAATGACAGCGGCCTGGATATCGCTTTTTCAGCGAACTTCTGACCCGGGACATTAGCCGGAGCTATTGCACGGCAAGATGCAAACGGAGACTTCGTTCACCGTTGGACGTATCGGGCGTTGTGATAGAATTCCGTCTTTACAAACAGGAAGGAGATCAGACAGTGGCTGCAATCGATCTAATCGTAGGACGTGAAATTTTGGACTCACGGGGAAACCCCACCGTGGAAGCGGATGTGCATCTGCGCGACGGCGCCTCAGGCCGGGCCGCCGTACCTTCCGGCGCGTCAACCGGCGAGCACGAAGCCATTGAGTTGCGCGACGGCGATAGGAAGCGTTACATGGGCAAGGGTGTCTTGAACGCCGTGGAAACTATCAACGGCATAATCGCCAGAGAGTTGGGCGGCCAGGAAGCCGGAGAGCAGTCAGAAATCGACCGCCTTCTCATTGCTCTGGATGCCACGGCCAACAAGAGCAAATTCGGCGCGAATGCCATCTTGGCAGTCTCGATGGCCGTTTGCCGCGCGGCGGCCCATTCGGCCCACCTTCCTCTTTACCGCTACCTCGGCGGACTCATAGCTCGTCTGCTTCCCGTGCCCATGATGAACATCCTGAACGGCGGCGTGCACGCGGATAATACCGTCGACTTTCAAGAATTTATGATTGTGCCCGCCGGCGGCGGGAGCTTTTCTGAGGCGCTGCGCATGGGCGCCGAAACCTTTCACGCACTCGAAAAGGTGTTGAAGGAGCAGGGCTATCAGACTCTCGTGGGCGATGAAGGCGGATTTGCGCCCAGTCTCAAATCCAACGAGGAGGCCATCGAGCTAATCCTGGAGGCGATTGAAACCGCCGGCTATTCCGCCGGCCACGATATCTCAATAGCCCTTGATCCTGCATCCAGCGAAATGTTTGAGGGGGGCAAATACGTCTTCTTCAAATCCGACAAATCCAAAAAGTCGGCCGCCGACATGATTAGGCTCTATTCTGAATGGGCGCGGCAGTATCCCATCATCTCGATCGAGGATGGCTTGGCTCAGGATGACTGGGACGGTTGGCGCGACTTGACGTCGGAACTCGGAGGCAAATTACAACTCGTCGGCGATGACATCTTCGTAACGAATACGGAGCGGCTCGAGCGTGGCATCGAGGAAGGCGTGGGCAATTCGATCCTCATCAAGCTGAATCAGATTGGCACGGTGACGGAAACCATGGCGGCTATCGACCTCGCAATGCGTCACGGCTACACCGCGGTCGTCTCTCACCGCTCCGGCGAAACTGAAGACACGTTCATCTCCGATTTCGTTGTCGGCCTGCATACGGGGCAGATCAAAACCGGCTCCGCCAGCCGCACCGACCGCATCGCCAAATACAACCAGTTGCTACGAATCGAAGAGGAACTGGGCGCCGCCGCCCAGTTCAGCGGATACTCAGCCTTCCGGCAACATGAAGCGGCAATTGAAGCGCGGGGTTAAATTGCGGGGCAGGCGGTGACCGCCAGTTGGCACAGGATTTTTAAGGCCTATGCTAACCGGCGTCCGCTATTCCTCTGCAAGGCGGGGTCTGGATTCCAGTTTATGCAGGAATGACAGGGCACAACACGTAACACAAAGCCGGTAGCCACCCCCGCTTTCGCGGGGGGGTTGGGCCTGGTCACCTGGCGCTCGCGGCCTGTAGCCGCCTGCGCAGAAGCCATAGCGCCAGCAGCCCAGTCCCGAACAGTATCCCATCGCCCGGCTCCGGTACCGTCGATGGAGGGGTAACAACTGGCGTGCCATCGATTTCAAACGCTGGCCGCGGAACGCCAGGCGCTGGAGTCCATGGACCCGTTGGACTCGGGATGATATTGAAGGCCAAATCGCTCGATGAGCCAATATCGCATCCAGAGAAAGTCCCTGATACAGGATCGAAGACGCAATTCGGATTCCAGCTCCATGCCGCGACCGTGCCTGCGTCAGGAGCATAGACCGCCAGCCAGTACGGAGTGTTGGCGTTGAGCGCCGGATTCCCAGAGGAGCCTGAAATCAGCGTCACTCCAGCGAATGCGCTTCCGACTTGAACGACGCCCGGAGTGGAGGTCAACAAGTTTGTCAATTCGAATCCTGCGATGATTGAACCGGGACTTCCGCTGCTATCCGATTCCAAATAAACGTCCAGGGTGTTCGGACCGGTATTAAAGGACGTCAGAAAGAGCGGAAGCTGAGCTTCAGTAAACGTAGCGTTCACCGAGGACTGAAATTGCGCCGCGATGGTCGTCGGAGGTTCGCAACTCAGTGATGCCGGGCAAGGCATGGTAGTTTCCGAAAATTCGCTTTGATTGATGAAATAAGCGTCAGAAACGTTCGTGTCAAAGCTCAAGCCGGTGCCGAAGTTGCTGTACAACACGTCCGCAGCAGCCCAGCTTGCGCTCAAACCCACAATCAGAGGAACTGAAATCCAAAACATGAGGGACCTTCTCATAAATATTCTCAGGCGGCTGAGGCAGCCCGCCCCCCTTTCTTTGACGATTCTACGGAAATGTGTCTTAGATGATGCGCTCGCCGAAAAGAAGCTCATGTTTTTCCGCTGCGAATGAACCGGTAGCCCAAAATTGTTGCTGCCAGCCGGAATCCTCCTGGCTGCCCTGCGTGTCCTTCTACCCGCACCACCCTGCCGCGGCATTCCACTTCCGCTCCAGCCTGTTCCAGCACTTCTCTCGGCAGGATAAAACCCATCTGCAGTTCTGAATTCCGTTTCATCGTGCAATTACTTCTGAATAGCACTCCCGAGCGGCTCACGTTCTCGGTCATTCCTGCGCGCCATGCCTCTTCGCCTGGTTTGCGGAAACGGATTGGCATCTTCATGGGAAAACGTATTGCGCGCGCCGCAGTTCCTGGCTCCTCCTTCTTGGGTTCCTGCTCTGCGAGCATTCAGCCGGTTCCTCCAATTTCAACAACGCGCTTCCGGCACCA
>JBOGJZ010000324.1:0-3783 GCA_050745645.1 Terriglobia bacterium
CTATTACACCATCATGAAGCTGCCGGAAACCGGAACGTCCGAAGAATTTGTGCTCATGGTTCCATTCACTCCGGCGCGCAAGAACAACATGATCGCCTGGATGGCTGCGCGCTGCGACGGCGCAAACTACGGCAAAGTTCTCGTCTTTACGTTCTCAAAGGATAGGTTGGTGTATGGACCCCAGCAGATCGAATCCCGCATCAATCAGAACCCGGAGATTTCGCAGCAGCTCACGCTTTGGAACCAGGGCGGTTCGAAGGTGATTCAGGGCACGCTGGTTGTCGTTCCGGTCGGCAAGGCTGTGCTTTATGTGGAACCGCTCTACCTTGCGGCGCAAGCCGGCGGAGCTCTGCCGGAACTGAAGAGAGTCATTGTAGCCTACTCAGACCAGGTCGTGATGGAAGACAGCTTCTCCAGCGCGCTGGCCGAGATTTTCGGCAACGCGCCTGCATCGACCGAAGTAGCGTCCGGCGCTACGCCTGCCGCCGAGTCCGCCACAGAGAGGCCCTCGGGCACCCGGAGCCCATCGGGGAGCGAGAGCTTGCAGCCTCTGATCAAGCAAGCCAATCAGTATTACCAGCAGGCGCAGCAGGATTTGCGCCAGGGCAACTGGAGCGGATACGGCCAGGACATTCAGAAACTGGGCGGCGTTCTCAGGCAGTTGCAAGGGCAGTAGGCCGCCATGCCTCAGTCTCTCTGTTCGCAGTCATCCCCGCGAAATCGAGAATCCCATTGCTGCAATGACGTACGCCACGATACCGAAGCACATCAACGATTTCCCGGTTCGACTGTAGCGGCGATCGGCGCTACAAATCAAAAACAGCCGTTATCACCCAGACTTTTGAACCACTCCGATGATTCATGAAGCTGATGTGGTGGTCGCCGGAGCCGGCCCGGCCGGATCAACGGCGGCTACGTTACTAGCCCGCCAAGGCTACCGCGTCATCTTGCTGGATCGCGCCACGTTTCCCCGGCACAAAACTTGCGCCAGTTGGATCAATCGTCTGGCTTTCGAACGCTTCCCTTATTTGAGCCGCCGCATCGACGACCTCGTCGAATCGCCTTTTTTCGGCGTGCGTTTCTACGATTCTTTTTTGAATCGCTCCGCTGGCTATACCGAAGCCACGCCGTCCGGGTATCTTTCGCTCCGCACCAAGTTCGATGACGGCCTGCGGCGTCTGGCGATTGAGGAGGGCGCTGAATTTCACGGCGCGAGTGCGGTCGTCAACATCAGGCATGAAAATGACGAAGTTCACGCCTTAACCGCGCGCGGCGATGAATTCCGGGGGCGGGTTTTAATCGGCGCGGATGGCGCTTCCAGCCGCGTAGCAATGGCTGCGGGACTTCGGCGAGGTTGGAGCCGTCAAGACTACGTGATATGCGCCAATGCAGACGTGCCGTACGCTCCGGAGCGCATCGAGGAGTTTTTTGGGAAGCGGTTTCCCTTCCGCGTTTATTTGCAGTACCGGATGATACAGGGTTATGGCTGGGTGTTCCCCAAGCGGAAACACATCTGTGCCGGCCTGGGCGGGCTGCTGATTGATAATCGGCGGATTCGGCCGCTATTCGCCCGGTTTCTTGGCGAGCTCTTGGAACGCGGGCACCTACCCGCTGATTTCCGCGCAGAAGAGGTTCACTACGACGTGGACCCGGTGGGCGCAGTGCATCGCCTTCCCAGCCTGACTCGGGGGCGAGTCATGCTGATCGGCGATGCAGCGGGGTTTGTTTCCGGCTCGACCGGGGAAGGCATCTACCCGGCGATGATGAGCGCTCAGGTAGCTTCCCAGGTGATCCACGGCGCTTTCTGCAGCAGCTCGGTCGAACCGGCGCTCGCCGGGTTCAACACCGCGTGGCGCCGCGAACTGGCGGATTACGTCCGGCGGCTCCCCGGAGGTGAAAAAGAGTCTGTCACGCAGCGCCGGATCGGGTTGATTTTCCGGTCTCCTTTTCTTGCGCGCGTAGCGGGACGAATTTTCCTCTATGGCGAGCAGCCCTCACTCAGGACCTTTATTCACTGCATCCGCCCCTGCCCGGACCCTTCTTGAAAGGGCCGCCGGACGGTGACAGATGAGAATGGCGGGTAGTGTCTCAGTTTGGTTGGTGTAGCGGCGAGTTTACCTCGCCAAATGGCGGCGAGCTTATCTCGCCAGGTGGCGGCGTAAAGCCGCCGCTACATCAAACTGAGACACTACCGAATGGCGCTAATCTTGGCATCGTCTCGCATGATTTTCACATCATACAAAGCGTGCCTGGCTCTCAGCAGGTGCAGGCGCTCTTATGCGAAGAACTATTTCCCGTGAACTCTTGGATGATGATATCGGCCATCCGGCCGAGCTCAAAGCCAGCCTGCATGATCTTTGGCGCTTGAACCGCCAATTTGGAGGCGTTTCGGGCAGTCTCGGCTTGCTCGATCGAGTGTTGGCGCGGACCGGCGCGCAGCAAGTTCGCATTATGGACGCGGGAGCGGGTGATGGACGCCTGGCCGGATGGCTGCAGCAGGAGCTCGCCCGGCGTGGACTCAAAACGTGCTTCTGCGCGCTCGACCAACGCATTTCGCACCTGAGTTTCTGGCGGCCCTCTCCTGACCCGATTCAGCGCGTGGCAGCAAGCGCGATGGAACTTCCGTTCCGTGAAGGCGCCTTCGACGTCGTGATGTGCAATCTCTTTGTGCACCATTTTTCAGGCGAGGCGCTCCATAAATTGCTGCGAGAAATGGTGCGCGTGTCAAAGACAGCCGTGCTTGTAAATGATCTCGAGCGCCGCTGGCTGCCCTATCTCTTTATCCGCTACGCTCCATTCGTTGCGCACAGCCCGCTCACGAGGCCTGACGGCGCAGCCAGCGTGCGGCAGGCCTACACGCGACGAGAACTTGCGGCGCTCGCGGCCGGATGCGGAGCGTCATCAAGCGAGGTTATGGCATTGCCGTTTTTCCGGCTCGGAGTGATCCTATGGAAGAATCATCTCCACGCAGCGATGTGATGCGGTGGGATAATTGCCGCCGGATGAAACCGGCTCAGGTCAGGGAGCGCCACTTGAAGGGGTCGTACCTCAATCTATCAGGAGGACTTACATGAATCCATCTAAGAAGAATATGCTTTGGGTCATTTTCTTGCTGATTGGGACCGCGTTTTTCGTGGCGCCGAGGCAGGCGTGCGCATCCGCAGCACCGCAGACTCGCGTCATCAAGATGACGGCCAAGAAATTTCAGTTCGATCCGAAGGTCATTACGGTGAACCAGGGTGACCGCGTTGAGCTCACGGTAACGTCGCTCGACACCACCCACGGCATTCAGATCAAAGGCTATGGCATTAACCGCAAGCTCAAGAAGGGCGTTCCCACCACCATTGAATTCACAGCGAACAAGGCCGGAACCTTTCCGTTCCGTTGTTCCGTGTGGTGTGGCATGGGTCACAGGCGCATGAAAGGCCAACTGATCGTCAAACCAAGGTCATAGATCGCCTCTTGACCCCAAGCGGCCAGTCATTCTGAGCAAAGCGCGGAATGTGGCGTTGCCTTAAAAAGTGACACCGAAGAGTGCATCTTCGGCAACCTGCCAGACCAGGAGAAATGCCATGAGCCTGTGGGACCCAGGCGACCGCAAAGCGATTGAGGATAAGATGCGGCAGGAGGGACGATTGCCCCCCGGCCAGGCGCTCACTTTGAAGTGGCCGGTGCTCCATTACGGGAGCGTTCCGCGCTTCGATCCTAATACCTGGGAGTTTCGCACCGCGGGTTGGGTGGAAAATCCGATCCGCCTTGCATGGGCCGAATTTCAAGCACTGC
>JBOGJZ010000325.1:0-14944 GCA_050745645.1 Terriglobia bacterium
GCGATTCCCGCTACGCCCGCCAGTGCGACATTCTATCTTTTCTATAACTCGTCAACAGGGTTTTACTGGCAGGCCTCGCCAGTCGGCGCGAATGCTGGCGATGCGCTCATCGGCCAAGCTGTTAGCAGCGCCAGCGCGGTGACGGCTGTAACGCAGTCTACAAAGATCATGGGCCAAATTGCCCTCGCACCCAGCGCGCCGGGCAGCTTCACCGTACAACATTTCCTGGGCCGGAAGCCCATCGGCGTCGTGATTCAGTTGACCTCGAATATCGCCATCTGGTTTCAATCACCGCCTTCAGACGCGACGAACCTTTACTTGAGCGCTTCTGGCGCGGGGACCGGCGCCGCGCTTGTGTGGTAGAAGGCGCAGTGGCAGGTGCTCCGCTTAACAGGTTCTTGAAAAACTTCGACAAATTGTCATTCTGAGGAGCCGAAGGC
Organism: Terriglobia bacterium; assembly: GCA_050745645.1. Lineage (GTDB taxonomy): Bacteria > Acidobacteriota > Terriglobia > UBA7540 > UBA7540 > RH2-MAG17b. Next base: position 441 of record JBOGJZ010000325.1, read on the forward strand.
GACGAAGGATCTTATATGTTGCTGATTCCGATTGGAAGGGATCCTTCGCTTCGCTCAGGATGACAGCCTTCATGAGTTCTTCCACCAACTGTTAAAAGCAGGAGCAAGCTCCCACACTCCAAAACTTGTCTGGATTTTCAATGCCGGCGAAACGAGGGTCCACGGGTGGATTGGCGGGCCATCACTGTCTTGGCCGCTGTCGTGCGCAGTGCATCTGGAACGTTCTTGTTGACCGCAAGACCCTTCATATCGCGGTCATTCAAGCGGCTCAAGAGAGGCAACGTTACATCAATGGGAGCGCGGGGATTGTTGACGAGAGCGCGCATGAGCACATAGCTTTTTATAAACGAGCGGTTCGTGGCGATCAGGCGCAGCACCTCTTCGCTGATGTTCTTCATGGAGGCATAGGCTTCGGCTTCAGCTTCTGAAAGCTTGGGTGATTGGAGCACGGCTCGGGCCACCATCTTGTTGGGATCCCTAATCAAAAGAAAGCGTTCTTCCTGGGAACCCAGGAGCGCGCATTTGATTTTTTGCGCCGGGTTCATCCGGCCGATCTTTTGCAAGGTCGTTTGGCGTTCGGGCGCTGCTTCGTTTGCAGACTTGCTATTGGTTGCTTCATTGTTTGCTGCAGATTCGTTCACGGCCGCCTCTCCCGCCAGACCCGCAATCAGGGCGTTTTGAACGTCAGTATCCATCGCGGGATTTTGCAGGAGCGCTTCGAGCGCATCTTCACTCTTAGGCGCCAAAACACGCGCGGCGAAAAGGAGAACATCGCAGGGGGTCGCCGCCGAGGCTAGCGCCTGGCAGAGTTCTGAAGACGGCCACGCGAAGAGCGTCCGAACCGCCTGCTGACGAATTTCTTCTTCTGGGTCGCCGGCAAGAGCCACCAGGATTTCGAGCTTTCCAGCTGGAGGACCGGGAAGTTCGCCGGCCGCACCCCTCCGGCGCACGCTTAGCGGGGCAAGGCCTTGCCGCATGGTTTCTACAAGGCTCTTCAGAGGCTTGGAATTGTCAGCGGGTTGAGTTTCGGAGGTCTTCACGGGTCAGATGGAGCGTCTTGACTTCTCCATAACCGCCTGCGGGTTTCAGCGTGACGCCATTCAACGTAAGAACCGTGCCTTGCGCATTTCCGGTAGTCACATCGAAGTAGTTTTTCGCCATCAATGTTCGCTGTTCCGCCGGGCCGAGGACGCGCTCAAGTACGGTTTTGCCGTCTGCATCAACTGCCACCCAGGCGCGCTGAGTAGCTGCAACCTGCAATACGAGCTTACCCGCCGCCTCAGCCGCCGCGACCGAGGCAGCGCTCGGCGCCGTGGGTTGAGGAGGAGAGGTGGGCAACGCAACGTTGCTGGAAGACTTTGCATCCACAACCTTCCCTGTCCCGGCAGCCATGGTAGAAACCTGCGAAGCAGATGTTTGATTGTAGCCTCCGCTTGCAAGCGGCGAGGTGGAAGCGCTGCTATTCTGGGAGCCCGCTGCAGCAACAGGCGCGCCTGAACTCGCAGGGTTTGCTGTGGATTGCCCAGTCTGTGCGTTAGGCATCAAGATTTGTGGAGGGGGCCCGGAGGAAGGCGCTACCGGTATGGGAGCAGCGGCGGAAGCTGATGGAGCGGGCGAGGAATTGCCGAAAGCCGCTGGAACTTCCGCTGAACGGCCCCGGTAACGGAACATTCCGTACCCTCCGGCCAGCAGCAACACCGCGATGGCCCAGGGGAGAATAGGCGCGCTCAGCTTTTTCGGAGTTTTATTGTTATTCGCGCCAAACCTTGAAAGATCCTCTTCGGCGCGCGGTGGGGCTGCCATCTGATATTCGGACATGACGTGCTCTTCATCCAGCCCGATATAATTAGCGTAAGCCCTGATGAAACTGCGGGTAAAGATGCCTCCAGGAAGCCTTGAGAAATCTTCGTTCTCTAGAGCTTCGAGCAGCCGCACGCTCACCCGCGTGGTGTTCGAAATCTCTTCGAGCGTGATGCCCCGCATTTCGCGCTCGCGACGCAAATTCTCGCCAAATCCCGCCATACTCTTTCCCAATGGATCCGCGAAAAATCCGGACTTCTCAACATCAAGGATATTGCCTTGCTGGTAACCTTGTCAATCGTTTTCGGAGATCCCTCCTTACCGTTATTTGCTAGGATTACTATTTTAGAATCAGGCAGATATGGGAATTCCATGGCTTGTGTGACGTTCCGCAGCGCCTTGCGCGAGCCCGACGCGCCGTTCCGGGGTCATAACGGATGTGGCCTGGCATTCGATTGACGGGCGCAGGACGGGCGCCCGTTTCTTCAGCTTGATTGGCGTGCTGCGCTTCTTTGTACGCCGGCCCGGCCGCGAGTGAAAATTAACCAATGCGCTTGCCGCAATAACGCCGGCGGCTGTTGACCAATACATATTCCAGAGTTATTGCAGCGAGGAAAACTTCCGGCTGAGCGGCAAGGTCAGTAAGTCTCAGCGGAGACGGCGCGGGCGCGCGCACGGACAGCGGCCGGCAGCGCATTCCACATGCGGCGCAGTGGGGTCTGGAACAGAGACATCGCGCCCATGTAAGCGTAGCCGACAAAAAAGAGCAGTAAGAAAGGCGTGGTGATGTAATTTTGGACGGTCATCGAGTAGACGGTGGTAAACAGAAAGTAGGCAGCCAGCGCAAGCTCAACGAAAGGAATCCAACCGCCTCGCCGCCGGTATTTCTTCTCTTCCCAAGCCGCACTCCTATCTTCCACCCGGTATTTGGGCGTGCGGACAAATTCTGATTTCATCCCGGCCAGCGCTTCGATGACGGCTTTGGTATTGGTGATCGAGAGACCGATTCCAGCCGCCATCAAAAAGGGGATGTACTTGATGCGGCTGGACCATTTTTCGGGATAAAGCTCGCGCTGCGCGACCATGTAAAAGCTGCCCACGGAGCACGTGGACGCGATGAAAAGCGGTAGATCGAGGTAAAGCATCTGGAACCAGCCCTGATAGAAGCGCACCACGAGAGCTGGGAACAGGATGAGCGAAAACACCACCATGAGCGGGTAAGTGATGTTAGCCGTCAGATGCAGCGTGGCTTCAACCTTGATGAATAAAGGCTGGTCGCTCCGCCAAATCACAGGGAGAAGTTTTTTTGCAGTCTGCATGAGGCCCTTCGCCCAGCGCGCCTGCTGCGTCTTGAAGGAGTTTATTTCGACAGGCAACTCCGAAGGACACTCGATGAGGGGATCATAGACAAATTTCCAGCCCTTAAGTTGGGCGCGATAGCTGAGGTCGGTGTCTTCTGTTAGTGTGTCGTGCTGCCAGCCGCCCGCATCTTCGATCGCGGTGCGCCGCCACATGCCGGCCGTGCCGTTAAAATTGAAAAATCGCCCCGAAAGGTTTCTTCCGCCGTGTTCGATTACGAAATGGCCGTCCAGTATGATCGCCTCGATCTCTGTGAGGTTCGAGTAATGGCGGTTGATCCAGGTCCACCGCCCCTGGACGACAGCCACCTGAGGATCTGCAAAATAGGGCAGCATCTGGCGGAGGGCGCAGGGTGGAGGCACAAAATCGGCGTCAAAAATGGCGATCAGCTCGCCGTCCGTCTTTTCCAGGCCCTCCGCCAGTGCTCCGGCCTTGAACCCTTCACGGTTTTGACGATGATGATAAGTCATTGGAAATCCGGCGCGGTGGTATTCACTCACCAGGCGCGAGCACACCCCGGCCGTCTCATCCGTCGAATCATCGAGCACTTGAATGTCGAGAAGATCACGCGGGTAATCAAGCCGGCTGATTGCTTCGAGCAAGCGCTCCACCACGTAGCGCTCGTTGTAAATCGGAAGCTGGACGGTTACTCTAGGGAGTTTTTCCAGGTCGCCGCGAGGTTTGACCGATTTGTGCCGGTTCTTCAGATACAAATAAATCAGGGTGTAGCGATGAACGCCATAGACGGAAAGAATGATCAGGGATCCAAAATATGGGATCAGGATCGAAAGGTCGAAAGCGTTGGGCTGATAAAGCCCCTGGAATGGAGTCCTGCGGAAAAGAACGCCGGCGTAATGTGCGGCCTGGCCCAGAGGGCCGGCCATCGCCACGAAAGCCAGCAAATGTGTCATAGCAGTGAACGCCGCCGCCCGCAGGCCTGCGGAAGATCGCAACCTGAAATCAGCGGCAAAAACAAACCGCTTATGAAAACTCCGATTCTATGACGAGAGCGATTCAAGACGCTACTGCACGGCCCTGGTCTTCTCGCGCCGTATTGGTTTTGCTGCTCATTGCGTTTGCGATGTCAGCAATCTTTTACCACTGGAGCCGACTGCCCGAATTCAACCATCACGTCCCGGAGTTCATCGCCTTGGCGCTTGCCTCGGGCGCGCTTTATCTGGCCGGCGTGTGCGTTACAGAGCGGTTTACGCAGGGCTGGCCGGCCCTATTGGTAATTCTGGCGGCCGCCGGCGCATTTCGCCTGATCCTGCTCCCAGCAAACCCGCCGTTATCGGATGATGTTTACCGCTACCAATGGGAAGGAAAGGTGCAGGCGCTGTCCTTTAATCCCTACACCGTTTATCCGGCTCAATCCGGCCTTCAAAAGCTCCAGAATCCCAGGCGCCCGCTGAGAACCGGAGCCACCACTCCGACAGTGTATCCGCCTCTAAGCGAGCTTTCTTTCACCTGGGTCAGTACGATCCGCGGCTATAAGATCTTATACGCAGCGTTTGATCTGGCCACCCTCGGCGTCTTGCTCGGGATTTTGGCCTCCCTGCAGCAGCCGCTTTACCGGGTGTTGGTTTACGCCTGGAATCCAGCGGTGATAATCTCTTTCTCTCTTTGCTCGCATCAGGACTCCCTGGCTATTTTCACCCTGATGCTCGCCTGCCTTCTCATTATACGCCGTAAGTTCCTGCTGTCAAACGTGTTCCTGGCGCTCTCCTTTGCCTCCAAATTTTTCGCTATCCTGTTCCTGCCCCTGTTCCTCAAGCGCCCCCGCCGCGCCTCGGTCGGCGCGTTTGCCGGCGTGGTCCTCCTGTGTTATCTGCCTTTCATCAGCGCCGGCCGGGAGCTGTTCCACGGTTTTATCAATTACGCCGCGCGGTGGCAAGACAATGACAGCCTGTTCCGCGTCATCCGAGCCGCGTCAGCCTCCAGGCCGCAAGCGGAGTTCGTAGCCGGAATATTAGTTCTGGCCGTCGTCGCGTGCGTCGTTCGATCCCACATGCCGGTGCTGCGCTCGGGACTATTTCTGACCGCGAGTTTGCTCCTGCTGTCTCCGAACGCATTTCCCTGGTACTTCACGTGGTCCGTTCCTTTCCTTTGCTTCTACCCCTCTGCTCCATGGCTGCTGATGAGCGTTACCTGCGTCCTGGGATACGCCCCCGTGATCGCCTACGCCGCCGGTCAACCCTACCGGGATTCACCTTTGATCCTGATCCTTGAATACGCGCCGGTCCTCGCGTGGCTCCTGTGGAAGGGCTTGAAAGACTTTGCGCAACCCGAGCGCGATGAAGAAGTAAAACTGCTAAGCAGCACTCAGGCAGCCGATTAAAACCCCGGCGATGGAAGTGCAAAACCTTCATTGACACGCGGAGGGATGGCCCGTAAACTATAGTTTTTGCAGTCGTGAAAGAAGGTGCGTGTATGTACGCGGTGATTCGTACCGGTGGCAAGCAGTATAAGGTTTCACCAGGGGATGTGATTCGAGTAGAGGAACTGGCGGGCGAAGCAGGCTCCTTGGTGGAGTTCAACCACGTCTTCGCTGTACGCAAAGAAGGTTTAAAAGTGGGCAAGCCCTTGGTGGACGGCGCGAAGGTGACGGGCGTTATCGTCCGCCATGACCGGGCCCAGAAGGTCCGCGTTTTGAAGTTCAAGCGCAAAAAGCAGTACCGGAGAACGATCGGCCACCGGCAGAATTTTAGCGAAGTTCTGATCAAGGAAGTGGCAGGCGCGTAGGCCCCCCTCCGGACGGAAAAAGGGAGTAACAGTATGGCGCATAAAAAAGGACTTGGTAGTTCACGAAACGGGCGCGACTCAAACGCCCAGCGCCTGGGCGTGAAGCGTTTTGCCGGCCAGTTAGTGTCAGGAGGCTCTATTTTAGTCCGTCAGCGCGGGACGCGGCTTAAGCCCGGATTGAACGTAGGGCTTGGATCAGACGACACGCTTTACGCCAAGGTGACAGGAGTCGTCCAATTTCAGGACAGAGGCCGTAGTGGCCGGTTTGTCAGCGTGGTTGTTCCGGGTGCAAATCCCCAATAACTCGAATCGCCGTTAAATCCCTCTCTGGAAATCCATAACATCTTCAAACCTTGTGGCATTGGCATATACGGGACAGGAGATGTCCGTTCTGCACAGATGACTGTGCCGCAGGGGCGCTTTCCGAAAGCGCTTTCATTTGAGCTAAACTTGAGGGTCAGCGGCGCTGCTCGGGCCTGAGCCAAGGGTGTTTGTGCGAACGGGATTTTGCTCGCAGTGTATTTCGCCCGGCGTGAATATGAGGGCTGGAAGGTTGCCGCCTGGTTATGTTTATTGATGAAGCCAAGATTCGCGTGACGGGCGGAAACGGCGGCAATGGCTGCATGGCTTTTCGGCGGGAGAAATATGTGCCCCGAGGCGGCCCGAGCGGAGGCGACGGAGGCAAGGCCGGCGACGTGATTCTGGAAAGCGGGATGCACCTCAACACGCTGCTGAAATTCCGTTACAACCGCGAGTTCACGGCAGACCGCGGGCGCCACGGCGAAGGATCCAATCGTCACGGCAGAAGCGGCGAAGATCTGGTGATTTTGGTCCCGGTTGGGACCGTGGTTTTCGACTATGCAACGGGCGAGCGCCTGTGGGATTTCGACGCCGCCGGGCAGCGATATCTCGCGGCGCGCGGCGGACGCGGCGGGCGGGGGAACGCGCGGTTTGCGACTTCCACGCATCAGGCGCCACGGCGAGCCGATCCGGGGGAGTTGGGCCAGGAAGCCACGCTCCGGCTGGAATTGAAGCTGTTAGCAGACGTGGGGCTGGTTGGCTTCCCGAACGTGGGGAAATCCACGCTGATCTCCCGCCTGAGCGCTGCCCGCCCGCGCGTAGCGGACTACCCTTTTACCACGCTCGAACCTTGCTTAGGCGTCGTGGGATTGGACGGCGACCAGGCTTTCGTGATGGCTGACATTCCCGGCCTGATCGAGGGCGCGCACCTTGGCCGCGGTTTGGGCGTTCGCTTCCTGAGACACATTGAGCGCACGCGCGTGCTGCTGCATCTCGTCGACGTTGCGGAACAGACAGAACGCAACCCGGTGGAGGATTACCACGTGATCCTGAAGGAGCTTGAAAATTTCAGCCCGGAGCTAACCCGCAAGCCCATGCTGGTTGCCGGCTCGCGCATTGATGCCACTGGGAACGGCGAAAAACTGGCGGCCTTACGGCACTTTTGCCAGGACCATGGCATGCGCTTGTATGAAATCTCAGCCGTTACCGGCGAAGGCTTGGAGGAATTAAAGCGCGCGGTTTGGGCAGCGCTCGAATCCGCGCCTCGCCCGGCGCCGCTCACGGAGGCGGTTACGCCCCCTGACAGCATAGTGGAACTCACCTCAGAGTGAATATCGCTCTTTTCGGCGGGACTTTCGATCCTGTTCACAACGGCCACTTGCAGGCTGCCAAAGCCGCAGCCCGTAGGTTCAAGCTGGATCGCGTCCTGTTCGTTCCCTCCGGCAACCCGCCGCATAAGCGCGATCACCGGCTTGCCCCTTATGCGCATCGGTTCGCTATGGTTTCACTCGCCTGCGCGGGTGAGGAGCGGTTTATTCCCTCGCTGCTCGAAGCGCCTAAGGCTGGCGGCAAGCTCCAGTATTCGATTGATACGGTGCTGGCTGTCCGGCGGGTTCTGCGCGACCGCGGCCGGTTGTTTTTCCTGATTGGCTTCGATGCATTTTTTGAGCTCCGCCAATGGAAAGAACCGGAACGCCTCCTGACACTCGCGGAATTCATCGTGGTTTCGCGCCCCGGCTTCAGGATTGATGATCTGCTCGCGTCTCTGCCGCCAAGCTTGGGGCAGGACGCCCGATGGGATAAGCGCGCGAGCGCGATTACGTTTGGCCGGAGCCGTCTGCACGTCCTCGGCGGGGTGCATGTTCCTGTTTCATCAAGTGATATCCGGCAGGCGCTGCGGCGCGGGCGCTCCGTGACTGGCCTTATTTCTCCGCTTGTGGAAGAATACATTTTGAAAACGCAATCTTATAAGCCGGCAGCGCGTAAGGAATTCCAACGATGACACCCGGTCTCCGGGACGCGGTCCGCGCCGCCCAGGACCGGAAGGCGCTGGAACTTAGCGTGCTGGATCTGCATGAAGTCTCATCCTTTACCGATTTTTTCCTGATATGCACCGGGACGTCCACGCGCCACACTCAGGCCATCTGTGACGCTATCGTCGAGCAGTTAAAGAAATCCGGACGCGCCCCGGCGCATGTAGAAGGCTATCCGGGGGCGGAATGGATTTTGGTGGATTACCTCGATTTTGTGGTGCACGTCTTTCTGGAGCGCGCCCGGTTGTTCTACGATCTCGAGCGGCTGTGGCGAAACGCCCGGCGGGTTGAGCTGCCGGATTGAGGAGGCAGATTTTGGCGGAAGTCCGCAAAGGTTTGATCATGGTTCACACCGGGCCGGGAAAGGGAAAGACGACCGCCGCGCTCGGAACAGGGATGCGTGCTGTGGGGCAGGGCATGAAGGTGCTCATGGTGCAATTCATCAAGGGTTCGTGGCATTACGGCGAGTTGGACGCCGCGCAGATGTTGGGCAGGGACCGTTTCGAGATTCTCCCCATGGGGCGCGGTTTTGTTAAAATTGGAGTAGAAAAACCTGATCTCGAAGACGTGCGGCTGGTGGGAGAAGCCTGGAGCCTCGCCAGCGAAAAAATCGCAAGCGGCGAATATGACCTGGTTATTCTGGATGAGATCAATTACGCCATCAGCTACAAGATGCTCTCGCCCGACCGAGTGATTGCTGCGTTGCGGCAAAAGCCGGAAATGGTGCACGTGATATTGACGGGGAGGAATGCGCACCCTGACATCGTTGAGCTTGCTGACCTGGTCACCGAGATGCGCGAAGTGAAGCATCCCTATCAACGCGGAATCATGGCGCAGCGGGGAATCGAGTATTGAGGGATTGAATCATTGGCTCATTGATCCATTGAGTCGTTTTTGCACGATGATTTACCGCAGCAAAGTTCAATGAGCAAATGGCCCAATGATTCAATGACTCCATTTTTCTTATGACCTGGTTTAGCCGCGAAAAAAGGCCGCTGAAAGCGGCCAAGGTAAAGCGGGTGCAGACGGAAGGACTGTGGACGAAGTGTGCAGAGTGCAAGCAAACCTTGTGGAAGAAAGACCTCGAAACGAACCTCTTTTGCTGCCCTAAATGCAATCATCACTTTCGCATGTCTGCTCGCGCCCGGCTGGCGATGTTGTTTGACGAAGGACAGTACGCCGAATATGACGAGGATCTCCGCTCAACCGATCCGCTGAACTTTAAGGACGCCAAAACCTACCTCGAGCGCCTCAAGAAAGCCGAACAGGACACGGGTCTGAAGGATGCTCTTGTGGCGGCCGAAGGCTTGCTCGAGGAGCGGCGTATCAATATATGCGCAATGGAATTTCAGTTTATCGGCGGCAGCATGGGCGCAGTCGTGGGGGAGAAAATTACCCGGGCCATTGACCGCTGCATTGCCGGGCAGATGCCATTGATCGTAGTTTCGTGCTCAGGCGGAGCGCGAATGATGGAAGGCGTGATTAGTCTGGTGCAGATGGCGAAGATCAGCGCGGCGCTAGCACGCTTAGAGGAGGCAAGGCAGCCCTATATTTCGCTTTTGACCGATCCCACGACGGGTGGCGTCACTGCCAGTTTCGCCATGCTCGGCGACTTGAACATTGCAGAGCCCAAAGCTCTGATCGGCTTCGCGGGCCCGCGCGTGATCGAACAGACGATCCGCCAAAAGCTGCCTCAAGGCTTCCAACGCGCGGAATTTCTGCTGGAGCATGGCATGTTGGATGACATCGTCCCGCGGCAGGATCTGAAGTCCTATCTGGGTAGGGTTCTGGGGTTGCTTTCTGGACCGGCCGGACGTCCCGTGCGTGAGAGCGCCGGGTAGATCGCTGCGACGACGATGACCTATCCAGAATGCGTCAGCTATATCGCCGACCTCGGACACGAGCTCAAGCGCGCTAAGTTTGACCTCGAAGCGATCCAGCGAGTCCTGTCCGGGCTCGGTAACCCACAACAATTTTATCCGACAGCCATTGTAGCGGGCACCAACGGCAAAGGATCAACCTGCGCGATGCTCGCTCAGATTCTCCATTGCGCCGGATACCGGACAGGGCTTTATACCTCGCCTCATCTCGTCCGGGTGAATGAAAGAATCCGCGTGGCAGGCGCGGAAATTTCCGACGCGGATTTTGCCGGCGCGGCAACCGTTGTGAGCGAGCAGGCTGACCAACTGCTCTCGCGCGGCTTGCTGAAGAGCCAGCTCAGCTTTTTCGAGCTTCTTACCGCAACCGCTTTCTTCCATTTCGCGCACCAGGCCGTGGATTTTGTGGTGCTTGAGGTGGGAATGGGCGGCCGGCTGGATGCCACCAACGTTACAGAACCTCGCGTGGCCGTGATCACTAACGTGGAGTTAGATCACGAGCAGTTTTTGGGAACGTCGCGAGCTGCGATCGCTGTTGAAAAGGCCGGCGTAATCCGGGCGGGACGGCCCGTGATCTCGGGCTGCGAGGACCAGGAAACCGCACAGGTGGTGCGTGACCGCGCAGAAGAATTGGGCGCCGAATGGATCGATCTGCCGCGGCGCTCACGTATGACAAAAATTCTCGACCACAATGGCTTTTTCAGTTTTGATCTGGAGCTAGACGAAGATCATTTTACGGACCTCACCCCCTCGCTCGCTGGCAGGGTGCAGATCAAGAACGCCACCGCGGCGGCGGCCGCGGCGCAGGCTCTGAAACGTGAGGGAATAAACATCCCTGTATCTGCTGTCCAGGAGGGCTTACGAACGGCGCGCTGGCCGGGCCGTCTGGAATCCATTCATGGGCGTCCCAAGGTGCTGCTGGATGGAGCGCACAATCCAGCCGCGGCGCATGAGTTAGCGCGATTCGTCAGAGAAGAATTTGCCGGCCGGCGAGTGCGGCTGGTGTTTGCCTCCATGCGGGATAAGGAGATCGGAGAGATTTCGCGGGAACTGTTCCCACTCGCTCATGAGGTTTACCTCACTCAGACTGCCATGGCGAGGTCGGCTTCGCCGGGGGAAATTCTTGAGCGGTCAACCCACACGCCGGAAAGGGCTGTGATCGAACCGGACCCGGTCCTCGCGGTGCAGAGCGCCTGCCGGGCGAGCGCCGGGGAAGACGTGGTGTTGGTGGCCGGTTCATTGTTCTTGGTAGGCGCCGTTGAGGAAGCGCGGCGCGGCGGAAAGTTGGAGCTCGGGACCGGCTTCGGGGGGAGCGTTGATTTGCCGGCCGCATCCCTCAGCCGTCCGGAAAGCGCCGGCGGATGAAACAGAGCAATAGGGCAGCGGCACGGCCGGAGGGGACCGTAGCTTTAAACAGGATAAAAGACTTCCTTAGCCTGTTTCGGGCATGGCTGATTATCGACCCGCTGATCTATCTTTATACCGGCGTCTGTGGCGCGGCTTCCCTGGCGGGATCGTTCTTTGATTCGCAAGGCCGCTGGCAGCACGGGTGCGCACGGATTTGGTCCCGGTTGATCCTGAAGACCGCCGGAATACAACTGCGTGTAAAGGGTCTTGAAAACATCCCGCGTCAGGGAACAGCCATTTTTTGCGCCAATCACCCGAGCGCCATGGATATTCCGATCCTTTTGGTCTGCCTTCCTGTGCAGTTTAGATTCGTCGCCAAGCGATCACTGTTCAATATCCCATTTCTTGGCTGGCACCTCTGGCGCTCTGGACATATTCCGGTAGAGCGTGAGCGGCCCCACAAGGCGTTGAAGAGTCTGGATCAGGCAGCAGAACGAATCCGGGCTGGGTGGCCGGTAGTCTTGTTTCCTGAGGGCCACCGCAACCGTGACGGCGGCATGGGGCCATTCAGGTCAGGGTCGTTCTACCTGGCGATTAAATCCGGAGCGCCCATAGTGCCCATCACGGTCAGCGGCAGCCGGGCAGTCTTGAAGCCGGATTCCTTGCATGTCCGCCCCGGCAACGTGGACATTATGATTCATCCACCCATTGCCACCTGCGGCATGGCGTTGAGCGAGGCGGGAACGCTTTCCGAGCGAGTGCGAAGCATAATCCTTTCCAGCTTCCAGCGATAAAACGTCTGCCGGCAGACCCTGAAATACCGGCAGGCCCGGGGCGGGTGGCGCACACGTCGCGCTTGTTGCGATGTGTGCGGTCACGGGAGCGGGTAGCGGTTTGTCGGCGACCGTGTAGCGCAAAGTTGGTTTTTAACTCTGTGGCTTTTGTTTTTTCAACCAACCACCGCAGAGCCTGCCCTGAACATAGCGAAGGGGTCTAAAGACGGACCCTGCCTATGCGCCAACTCATAGTTGACCGGAAGTCTAAGTTGGTCTAGCTTGTGGGGACTGATATTCCATCAGTCGGCAAGCTCTCGGGAATGACTGATCAGCTATGACAAGAACTTCAGCGGTTTCGATTTTCCCAAGGCGGAAAGTCTGCAAATTAGCGAAGATGTTCAGTAATCGTCAAGCACCGTAGGCTCGACAAGCCGATAAAGGGTGAATGCCGCGCGGCCCGCCGCCGCTTTGTGTGAGCCCATGAAAGCGAGACTGCCGAATTCTTAGTGCCTGCGACGGCGAGCGAAGAAAATTGTCTCTCGCAAGGATCAATAGATTCGACATAAGGGGAACTGGGGGGATGCCAGGTTTCGCGCCGGGCGCATCTTGGGTAGTGTCCTAATTTGCCGCAGCAAGTTCGCAATAGGGGGTTGGACCTTTAGGTCCGACGATAACCTGACTCTCGACCAAGGCCTTCAGGCCCTGAAGCTGATCGCGCAGAACGGACGAAGATAATGAATTCTTGTCTGCGGTGGCCCTAAACCAAGTTGACCTACTCCCGTGCGCTCACTCCGCGCGAGTGACTTCTTGTGCAATCCAAAACTTTCCCGGCTCAATGCCGGAGCGAACCGCCAGGCCGTATGCTAAGAGTTGAAGATGCAGCGAGTCGACCAGTGTGCCCAGCCCTAACTTGGCCGTCTCCACCTGGATGATCTGCATGTTGAGGGCTTCCTTAGCCGGCATATCGGTGAGCAGCAGCGCCCTGCCGCCGTGCGAGCGGATATCTTCTGCCAGGTGGAGCAGAAACTTGGTGGTGGTGGCTCTGCCGCGGGGCCGGAGATAATCCTTGCGGGCTATGATGATATAGCGATGGGCAGTGTTGATCATTTCAAGGGGGCCGTGGCGGAACTGAGCGGCGCTGATGGCTTCTGCTCCAAGGCGGGCAATCTCTTTGAGCATGAGAGCGCCTTGGTGCGCTGTGGCGAGGTCCGCCCCACGGGCCATAAGCGCGGCATAGGTGGGATGATTGAAAAATTCAACAGTCGGCCTGGCCACTTCAGCGGCGCGGTCCAGAATACGCTCTTGAGCTTCAATGACCTGGCGGAGCGCTTGATTGACGGCATGATGGTCTTGCTGAGCGATGGCCAAGGCGAGATATATCAGCACGGCCACGCTGCACATGTAAGTCTTCGTGCTCACCCCGGATTGCAATCCTGCCATCATGGGCAGCATCAGGTTAGCGCGCCGCGCAAGGGTGCTGCTCTCCACATTCACCACCGCCAGCACTCCAATATTTTTCGGCAGGGCCTGAAGCAGCTTGCGCACCTCGATGGTTTCACCGGATTGCGAGATAACCACCAGCAGCGTATCGGGCCCCAGAATCTTGAGATGGTGATGCAGCAGCTCTGCGGTTTCCCACGTCAGCGCTCTGACGCCGAGGGCGGTAAGGCAGGCCTGGGCAGGATATGAAGCAAAAAGCGACGATCCCATGCCCGTAAAAACAACCAGCGGCGGCCATCTGTTTACCAGGCTGCGCAGCCCCTTAATAGAAATTGCGCCCGGACTCGCATAATACTTTCGCACGCCAGCCAGAACAGTAGGTTGCTGCAAGATTTCGTCCATCAGCTCGGTCATGGTTTAGCCTGCCCAACCCTGTATGTCGTCTTTGAATGTTTCTTCGCGGCTTCGCCTTGCGGGCGGATCCGGGCGCTTACAACTTGCCGTGGCCGCCTGCCGCGCCTCTGTCAAGGATAACTCAAAAGGCAGACCCACGCGGGGCGCAGTTGGACGTTGCGGCTGCGCCATCATTTCTCTTCTCAACTGCTTCAGCCGTGGAGAAACTTAGCAGGGTTAACGGGAGTATTACGAACCAGGACTTCGTAGTGCAGGTGAGGACCGGTGGCTCTGCCGGTCATCCCGACGCTGCCTATGATTTGGCCCTGTTTCACTTCTTGTCCGTCAACGACAAATACCTTGCGGAGATGTCCGTAGCGGGTTTCCAAGCCGGACCCATGATCGATCAGGACTTCGTTGCCATAACCAGCTTCCCC
>JBOGJZ010000326.1:0-5087 GCA_050745645.1 Terriglobia bacterium
GTTTCCCGGCCCGCATTCTCGAGCCTGCTCAACGGCAAGGCCGACCTCTCCGGGGACATGGCGTTGCGCATTGAAAAGGCTTTCGGCGTGAGAATGGACACGCTCATGCGGATGCAAGCCTCATACGGCATCGCTCAGACTCGTAAGCGTGAGAAACAAATTCACGTCCGGCGGATTCATCAGCTTGCCGGTATTCACGCATAAGAAGCCACCGTACTCGGGCCGTTTTATGCTCTGCCAGCGTATCGAGCCTTTGGGCAATCGTCACGTATCATAGTTCCGGTTCACGCCGGTGCTTCGAGAGTTGCTATTCCGCGTCTGCAAAATGGTGCGGGTAATTACAAGCGAATTGGAGATTACAAGGTGACATTTGAAGTAGGTTTTGCTGACACCGAGCGAGCGGCCGCTGCGACAACCAAAGTCGTTGCTACTCTTGCTGGTGCCCTGAAACAGCTTCAGAGGGCGGCGTCAGAAGGTGACATTTCTAAGATGAGAAGGGCTTCTGAACGGCTGGCACTAATTATCGAATCCGTGCGACAGGAAGTTGCAAACGCGCGGGCTGCGTGGCCATTCGCCCCAGAGGCTGAGGAGGCATACTTCCACGATTCATACCCAGGCGAAATCATCGAGATGGCAAAGGTGGAGGGCCTCCAAATCCAGCAGCGTGACGATGGGCTTGTTGTGTTTCCGTCCATCCTCCGCGTCCTGCCGGCTGAGCGCGCAGTTAGGATCGACCGTAAAAAGACACAGGCCGTGCGACCCTCCAGGTTAATAAGAACACTCAAGGCAGTTCAGACCAGGAAGCCAAGGTTCACACCAGAGCAGTTCATCGAGGTTCTCCATCGCGCGTATCGCCTTCTAGTAGGTAACGACTACGGTGCGACGGCTGCGCTTGCCAGCATCTACCAGGCGTTTACGCTGCTCCCTGGGAGCGCTTCAAATTATGACCAGACAGATTTTGCTCGGGACCTGTTTCTCGTGGACCGCAGCGGCTTGACCCACACCAAATCTGGCGCGAAGGTTTCTCTTCCAGCCAGTACGGGAACCAAAGAAAGTAAAGGGACTTATTCGTTTATTGCTCCGGATGGGGAGACAATCACGTATTACGGAATCCGATTTACAGAGGAAGCTGAATGACAGCCGCCATCGATCCCAAAGAGTGGCTGCGCTTCGTCGAGCGGGAATACCTGGCTGGCTTTATTCGGGACGGAGGATCATCCATCAAGTTTGCCGTTCCCCTGGACGACAACATTCGGCCAGAACTTTTCGACGCTCTTACCCGCCTCGCCGAGCAGTCAGGTTATCTTTTTGTTCGAATTGACGCAGCCGATACTAAGGTTCACATGGTTGACGAGGTCTTTTTCCGCGCGGCGGAGCACGTTCCATGGCGGGGCCTGAGCGGTCAGGTGATTGCCAAGCTTGCCGCTGAGGCAGGCTACGCGTGGCCGAGCAGCCCCAAGACAGACGACCCGCTATACATACAACTTGCCGATGAGAACAAGGTCGAGCCAAAGATGATTCTTCTGGATGTTAAGAAAGCGATTGGAAGTCGCGTGTTCAAGCAGCGCGAGCTGGCGAAGGACTTTCGCATCGCCATGACTCATTTGTGCATTGCGGAACTCTCTGGCGGCCAGGACGGAGTCACGACGACGAAGGTGTTAATTGAGTGGCTGACAGGGCAGAACAAGGCGGTCAGCCCTGTTAAGCAATACCAAATTTTCCGCAGGATCAATCGAACTACGGCCAGGTATTTCTTCGAGTCCTTGGTCCATTGGATAAGGTTTGCCGGGTGCTCCGGAGTCGTGATTTGTCTCGACACTGCCCGCGTTGCCTTAGTGCGTAATCCCCACGATCAAGGCGTATATTACAGCAAGGCCGCAGTCCTTGATAGCTACGAAGTTCTCCGGGAGTTCATCGATGGGGTAGACGACTTAAAGGGCTGCCTGATGGTCGTGGTGCCTGACATCGCTTTTCTTGAGGACCATAGTCGAGGGATTAGCGCATACGAGGCTCTGAAATTTAGGGTGTTCGATGAGGTCCGAGACAAAAGGCTGGTGAACCCTATGGCATCATTGGTGCGGCTTTCCGGCGTAGTTAGAGGAAATTGACACATGGACACAAATCCACCGATTAACTACAAGCGTGCCCTAGAAGCGCTACGGAATGGCGTGCCCAATCGCGATGCGGTTAGAGTATTGGGATCTAACCAGGTTGAAGTGGAGCGTTCTTTCCAACAGCAACTGGCCGCCGTTCAGAGTGCAGGATGTGAAGGGAAGCAAGCTCCAGGACTGCTGATTGCCGGTGATTTTGGAGCAGGCAAGTCACACTTGCTCGACTATTTCGAACATCTGGCATTGTCTGAGAACTTTGTGTGCAGCCGGATTGTTATCAGCAAGGAGACTCCGCTCTTTGATCCCGCGAAAGTGTATCTGGCCGCAGTTGACGGCGCGGCTGTGCCGGGGCGAAGTGGTCAGGCAATTCAAGAAATCGCCCTCCGGCTGCGCCCGAATACTCAAAAGTATGCGGAGTTTTTTCAGTGGGCAAATAACCCGTCGAGCGGACTCAGTCCATTGTTTCCTGCTACCCTTCTTCTTCACGAGAGACTCAATAATGACCCGGAGTTGGTCGATCAAATCACCAGCTTTTGGTCTGGCGAGCGCCTATCGATTAGTAAACTCAGGCAAGGCATGAAACAAATTGGCTGCGCCGCCATGTTCTCGCTTAGGCCGGTCAAGGTTAGGGAGCTTGCGCTCCAGCGGTTCACATTTACTCCTCGTTTGATTCTCGGCGCAGGTTACAACGGTTGGGTACTTTTGATAGATGAAGTGGAGCTGATCGGAAGATATAGTCTTCTCCAGCGAGCAAGGTCATACGTGGAACTAGCCCGCTGGATGGGGAGAATCGAAGGTCAAGCGTATCCCGGACTGACGGCGGTGGCCGCGATCACCGAAGATTTCGGCCTCAAAGTGTTACAGGAGAAAAGTGATCGGGATACTGTCGGACCAAGGCTTCGGAGTAAGGGAGGAGATGAATTTATTGTTTTGGCAGGGCGAGCCGAGCGGGGGATGCGCCTCATCGACCGCGAGGCTGTCACCCTTTTGAAGCCGGACCAATCGACACTTGACCACACTTATAATCGACTCAAGGAAATCCACGGCAGGGCATACGGTTGGGATCCACCGGACATCCCACCGTCTACTCCCTCCTTGACCCGGCGAATGCGGTCGTATGTTCGCCGCTGGGTCAACGAATGGGATCTTAAGCGACTATATCCAGGCGCAGAAGTTCTCACCGAAGAGGAGCAAGAGGTCCGACCAAGTTATGAGCTAGACGAGTACCTTGAACAGCCCTCCAGCGATTCAGAAGGATCGTCATAGACCCCTTAGGCGATCCCGCTCGCGGCGTACGTTCAATCAGCAGCCCTCCAGCGATTCAGAAGGATTGTCATAGACCCAGATGGGATTCCCGTAAGGCTAACCCAGCCATTAAATCAACTTGTTTATATTGAACTGCTTACAATAGAGCGACGTGGCGCTCATTTTCTGCTTGACAGGCCATTCTGAGTGCAGTATCATGCAGTATCTAATGGTACCTTAGATAGTGTTGGTACTTATAGATACAAATCGATACTAAAGGAGGAAATGCGATGCCAGATTACCTAACGCTTCAAGGCAAGCAAATCCCGTATGTGGAACAAAGAATCCCTCTGGACAAATGCGAACTCGATCCGAAGAATCCGCGAGTCCAGTACCTTGTCGGACAACGAGCTGGTGTTGCGCCAGAGAACGAACTGGACGAGATGATTTGGGAAAAGGATGCTGTAAAAGCCCTCGCACAGTCGATACAGCAGAACGGTGGAGTCTACGAAGTCGTGATCGTGCAGCGTGATAACGGCAAATTCCCGGTTCGAGAAGGCAATTGCCGGGTAGTGGCTTGTCGGCACCTTGCTGAGCAGTACCCGAATGACACTCGTTTTACGACGCTTCCAGCGAAGATTTTCGATGTCGAGCTGACCGAAGAAGACCTCGCGGTGTTGCTCGCGGACATGCACGTCGCAAGCAAAATCAGGTGGGACGCCTATGAACAAGCGAAACAGGTTTCAGATTTGTTCAACATCTACGGCAAAACTTACGACTGGCTGGCCAATCACTTGCGTCTCAGCAAGTCAAAGATCAAGGAACTGCTCTGGGCCCACCAAGCTACCACGGAATACCTCAAGCTTTTCCCATCGCCCACAAACGTTAGGAAGTTTTCGATCTTTCATGAGCTGATGAGGAAGAAGGATCTTCGAGAGCGTTTCGAGAATGATCTGCAGTTCAAGCAGCGGTTCCACAAGTGGCTGGAGGATGGGCGCATCACTGACTCAAAGCAAGTACGGGATTTGCCCGCAATTCTTGCGAATTCGCAGGCCACCATGGCACTTGACAAAAATGGGTTTGAAGAGGCTCTGAAGGTATTAATTCAGGCCGATCCGGCACTGGAAAGCGATCTGTTTGCTGCCATTAAGCATGCCACAGAGCAGCTCAAGGCCGCGCCAGCAAGCGACATTCAAGAGTTAAAGGCCGGCCACCCGCAAAAGACTATTCTGCTTCGCAATCTCAGCCGGGCAATCGAAGATTTGGCTACGTTAGCGGGGGTGAAATTGTGACACATCGCATCCATTGGAGGTCAAAGCCGCTGCGTTTGCGCTATGCACGGCAAATTCGGAGCACGAGAACTACTTTCGCGGTTGACCGGTCTGAGACGGCAGGTCCGATTTCGCATGATACACGCCTTTTCGTGTGGCAACGGGACCAGGGCCAATGTCGGAATTGCGGCTCGGCGAAGAACCTTCATTTCGATCATGTTATTCCGAGATGCTGGGGCGGGTCGAGCCAAGCGGACAACATCGAATTGCTTTGCGAGGAATGCAATCTACGGAAGGGCGCGAGGCTTTTCGCTCCCCAGCCGCCGACCAAATCCTTCACGTAGGCAATTCGGGCGAGTGGGATCTCAGGGACAAAAATTGCGGCTGGCTAACCGGCAGGTTAGCCAGCCACTCCATCTGCCATCATTACTCCAAGGCGGCAACGGTTCGATTGGTGGCG
>JBOGJZ010000327.1:0-5028 GCA_050745645.1 Terriglobia bacterium
CCATTGGAACTCCGGGCGTTCCTGTCAGCATCCCCATGCCCCCCTCCATCGCCAGTCCTGCCGGCATCCCTTTCCCGAGGCGCGTCATGGCGCCGACCGAAGAAGACATCTGATTCATCATGTGGTGCGGCAAATGGCAGTGCAGCATCCAATCGCCGGGATTGTTAGCAATGAACTCGACGTCGCGCGCCTGGGCTACTCCTACCAGGACCGTGTTTTCCGGTCTCCATGTGGATTCCGGCGCGCGGCCGCCTTCGGTACCCGTGACGTAAAACGTGTTGCCATGCAAATGGATAGGGTGGTGATCCATTCCCAAATTAATCAACCGGATACGGACCCGGTCTCCGAGGCGCACCACCATGGGAGTGATCGCCGGACCCGCCTTGCCGTTAAAGACAAGCCAGTTAAACTCCATGCTCATGGTGTTCGGCACGCTGTTATTCGGAAGCGCCGCATATTCTTGCAGCATAACGACAAAATCTTTGTCAGCGCGAGGCTGGTAGGGGTTCTTCGGATGCATGATGAAGGCTCCGAGCATGCCCATCATTTCCTGCATCGCCATGTGCGAGTGGTAGAAATAGGTGCCCTCCTGGTGCAGCGCGAACTCGTAAACAAAGCGGCCACCCGGCGGAATAGGAGCCTGATCGATCCCCGGCGTGCCGTCCATATCGGCGGGAATTTCAAAGCCGTGCCAGTGCATTGAGGTTGCCTCCGGTAGGTGGTTGTCGACAATGATGCGAACGCGGTCGCCCTGCATAACCTGGACTGTGGGGCCGGGAGACGTGCCGTTGTAGCCCCAGAGGTCAAGAGTCTTGTCGGGATGGATTTGTCGTTTCACTGGCTCGGCCACTAGATGAAATACCTTGACGCCGTTATCCATCTCCCATGGAAGGTCAGGAATATCCGGCGTTTGAACTGGGAGAAATTCTCCGCTGTACGACGGGCTCTGAATCGGGGTTGGCTGGTTCATGTTCATGTACTCGTGATGAGCCGCCCGAGCCGACCCTGTACCGAACGCTCTGGTTCCGGCCAGCAAGCCCGCTCCAGCGAACGCCTTCCAGAAAAAATCTCTTCGATTTTTACTCATGAATTCCTCCTGCTTTATGTAATTGGATCGAGCGGGACTGATCTTCTCGTCGCATGGCGGAGTGTGCAGAAGCAGCCGAAGACTACCGCACAGATTTGTGCCGCTATGGATCAAACCGTGTGAGTCAGATGAATGCGAGGGATGAGACTAAATACGGAGGAAGGATTCCCTTTGACAGATGGCTCTGCCTGATAGAAAACCGGGAGGAGATAAAGAGGCGCTTCTTACAAGAGGACTCGTAAGGTTTAGCAATAATGCAGTCCCGCCGGGCATGGAGGCCGGCGCGGCGTGAAACTGAGGGACGAGAGTCCCGGCAGGAATCAAAAATGCTGCGTCTTGAGCATGGGTTATGCAGCCCTTTGCCGGCGCGCCGCAGGGCGAGTCATTCTTATTGCTAGACTGAGCAGGGCAACATGCATGAGAAGCCGGCATGACAGGCATGTTGGACGCGCCACTTTGCTCCATGCAGCGCTGAGATGAGCAGAGGATGGGGCAGGCTAGCATATCAACGGTCATCACACCGAAACCGATCACCAAAATCAATGAAAGGCCGCACCGCCGGAATGTTCTCGTTTTGTCCATGGAATTTTCACCAAAACCTCAGCAAGTATAATCTGCGACGGGATCGATTTCAACCTGCGGTAAGCGCCGCTCAGCCGGCAAGCCTGGCGCAGCCGAAATGATTTGGCCGGATCGAGTTGGCCTGACGCCGCGAAATCACGTGATCCCGGCGGCGTGCGACCTCCGCAGGCCGCCGCCCAATACCGCCAGTAAGCCGATGCCCAGCAATACAACCGTCGATGGTTCTGGAATAGTGCTGCAAATCTCGACGGCGCCTCCAGATTGCCCGCCCAGCGTCAAGCCATTCGTCACCGTAAGCAGATTTGTATGAAAGAACAGATCACTTCCGTCCGGGTCGTTGAAATACTCACTGAGGTATTTGGATCCCAGGCCTTGCGACTCTTCGTCCCACACCAGACTGGCCTGCAGCAGCGTGTCGAATCCCGGCTCCGATGTGTCTGGCATCAAAAAAGTATCTGCTAGCGTGGCAGTCAGGAACGTAGTAGAGCCGTTGGTAATTTGCACGAACGAATCCGACAGCGAGAATGCGCCGGGAATCGTGCTGGACCGTCCCAGCACCAGCATCTGACCGATATTGATTTGTGCGCCGATGATCGTTTCCGTCACGCTGTTACTCGTGGCGGCCGAGCCGTCTGTGTAATCCGCCGACGTGATCTTCGCCGGTGAGAATGTGAGGAGCTTCGTCCCATTGAAAGTAATCGCCGGAGTTGTAGGACTCAGCGCCTTCGGAACGGGATCCCCACCGCTTTTTACACTCGGTGGCTTCGGTTTCTGAGGCGCCGGACCAGGGGGTGGGGGAGCAGGAGGCGGCGTGAGCTTCCCGCTGAAGATCGTCGGCGTGCCGCTGCCGGGTTGCTCGGCCTTGGGAACCCGCATCCAAAGACTCTGGCCCTGCGTCAGTTCGCTCCCAGCCGGCGCGGTGAATGTTAGCGTCGGATTCCCATCCTTGTCTGTGCCAGTTGTGGCGGTCCAGCCGCCACCTGCGCTCGAACCCTTAAAGCTATTGCCTTTGACCCCCGTGATCTCGATGTCTCCAACTTTCTTGCCCGTGAGGTTCTTGAACGGCCCACCTTTACTTGCACCCACGGAGCCGAAGGGCCTTGAGTTGAACATCGTGTCATCGAGCCGGGTGCCTGAAAAATCCGGATCATCCGGCGCGACACCCTTCGGAAAGTCTGTCTTGAATGGTCCATCCCCGACAGCTATCCACTTCCCAGTTGCCGCATCGAACGTTATCGGCTGCACCATAATGGGGCAATCTGGAGGACAAGCTGAAGACGCGAGCTGCGCGAAAGAAACCTGAAAACCAGCCAGGCAAACGAGAAGAGTTAGCGTTTTCCTGCAAAGAAGAGAGGACACCGTGTTCGGGAACATTTGGCCTCCTTTCCTCGGATCGCGCCCGGTTTGAAACCACGGCGCAATTCGAGTTCGGCAAAAAACTGTGATGCATTTCGCCGGTCGATTCTTTTGTTTCAATCAAACAGGGAGTAGTGACTGTGCACATGAACTTGGGAAGAGCACCCTTCCCATAGTTAGCGAAGCTGCCTGTGATTCCGGAAAGGGTCACTCTCAGGACAGCCAAAGGGCAGAACAGCGCGTCTTTCAAATGGCTGTTCATTTTAGAGAACCTCCTTTGGTGTGTGGATCGAGTCCTTCCTCCACCAAGTCTAGAGGTATCTACGGGGCGCCGACGCCCGCTACTTGATCTTTGTCCAGAGAAATAGATTGCCCTAAAACTGACACAGGTTAAGTAATGTGCGCAAGTCCCTTTAGCCCTACGTACCTCCGTTTGCATAACAAGGAATAGCGATTACTTCTCTATTAACAAGCTGCCGCACACAACACCAACAGTCTCAGCGGAACCGAGCTAGGCTGGACGCCGTGAAATCACGTTATACTTAAATTTCGCGCGTATGACAGGAAAAAAGCGAAGGCGCAAACTCCTGCTATGGGCAGGATGCATACTACTAACCACGGCGTCTTTTTTATGCGCCCAGAGTCCTACACAAGGCGGCGATGCCATGCAGGAGGCATTAAAGTTCGCCCGCATTTATCAAGCTGTTGCTCAAAACTATATGAGTCCCGTCGATCCGGATAATGTGGTCCTGGAGGGGGCGATTCGCGGGATGCTCGCATCCCTTGACCCCTTTTCAACTTTCTTCGACCGCGATCAGTTCAAGATGTTGGAACAAGAGGATAGTGGCGAAGCTCTCGGCTTCGGCTCCATCCTTTCCGTCCAGCCGGGTAAGGCCATGATCATCCAGACGCAGCAGGGATCTCCTTCGTGGCGCGCCGGCCTTGGGCCCGGTGATCAGATCGTGGCTGTTAACAGTGTGCAATTGGGCGACCTTGGGGTGCGCCAGTTGGTCGCTCTGCTGGAAAAAACGCGCTCGCATCCTGCTCATCTAAGCGTGCTGCGGCCTGGCGATTTGCAACCGCAAGATTTCACATTGACGCCCGCCCAAGTAGCCTTGCCCACGGTGGATATTGCGTTCCTGTATTCGAGCGGAATCGGCTACATCCACGTGGCGTCGTTTGAGAGCAAAACGCCACAGGAAGTGCTGAGCGCATTACAGAAGCTGGGCGGAAATAATCTTAAGGGGCTTATTCTGGATTTGCGCAACAATCCCGGAGGCGCGCTCGATTCTGCCGTCGAGGTTTGTAGCCTTTTTCTAAAGCCTGGCACGCTAGTGCTCACCATGCGCGGGCGCGCGGTGCCGGAAAAGACATACCGCACGGCGGCCGCTCCAATGCTCTTGCGGACGCCGGTGATCGTCATGGTCAATGGCCGGACCGTTAGCGCGGCGGAGTTGGTTACGGCGGCGCTGCAAGATCACGACCGGGCCGTCGTCGCCGGAGAACCAACTTTTGGCAAGGGCGTGGTTGAAAGCGTCATGCCTCTTAATGACCAAACTGCTCTAGGTCTTGTAACAGCCGAATATTTTACGCCCAGTGGCCGCTCCATTCAGAAGCCTCTTGCTGGAACCGCGCTTCAAAATCCCAGTTCAGGACTCGAAGCCGGTGACGCAAGCGCCCGATCCCCGAAATTTCACACCGATGACGGACGGCCTCTCGCCGCGCACGGTGGCGTCATCCCGGACGTCCGGATTGCCGCTCTGCCACTCGATCCGTGGTTGACGTTTTTGAACCGGGCGGGCCTATTGAGCAGCTTTGCGTCCGACTATTTCACCTACCACGGCAAGATCAGCAGAGATTTTGAGCCGACTCAGGGAACGCTTGAAGAGTTCAGGAATTTTCTTGCCGCTCAACGCATCCAATCACCCGAACGCTACTGGTCTGAAGATCAGGAGTATTTGATAAAAGGCATTAAGGCAGCGCTCTTCAATTTGGCTTTCGGA
>JBOGJZ010000328.1:0-2807 GCA_050745645.1 Terriglobia bacterium
TGGCTCGTTTTTTGCCGGAGCCTTTCCCCTTTTGGGGCTAGGGTCTCTCGAGATGGGTTCGGTGGAGGACAACCCGTCGAGCAATTACATCATGGAATATAACTTCAACATACAGCGGCAGATTCTCCCCAGCCTGACAACGACTATTGGTTATGTAGGCTCGCATGGCGTTCATCAGCCATTCCGCGATGATGATGCTGATATGGTTCTTCCCACCGCCACCTCCGCAGGATACGTGTGGCCAAAGCCGATCGGCAGTGGAACGACGCTGAACCCTAACGCAGGAGACATCCGGTACATGAACTGGGCGGGAAGTTCATCCTATAATGCTCTCCAAATAGGAGTCACCAAGAGAATGAGTCATGGCGTCTTGTTTCAAGGCTCTTACACGTGGAGCAAGAGCATTGATGATATTTCGGGAGTTATTGCCGGCAACAACTTTGCGCAGTCTATCTCGAGCCTGGATTGGTTTGACTTAAGCCTGGATCGTGGCTTGTCTGACTTCAACGTTGGCCGAACCTTGGTGGCGAGCGCCACCTGGCAGATCCCGACACTCAAGTCAGCCTCAGGGCCATTGGGATTTGTGACGAACGGATGGGAATTAGGGGGCATTTTCAGGGCCAACGATGGCGTGCCGTTTACAGTGCTCTTTGGCTCGGACGGCGACCCGGTCGGGAAAAACAGCAGCGATCCCTACTCATATCCAAATCGCCTGATGGGACCCGGCTGCGCGTCGCCCGTGAATCCTGGGAACCCCAACCATTACATCAAGACGCAATGCTTTGCGATCCCAACGGCGCCATCCCTTGCCTTTTACAATCAGTATTGCGACCCAACCTTTGGCACTGCGCCCCAGTGCTTCAACCTACGCGGAAACTCAGGCCGCAGCGCTCTCATCGGGCCAGGCTTGGCGGACTTTGACTTCTCCTTGGTAAAGAACAACCGTTTTCCAAGAATATCGGAGAATTTCAACGTGCAGTTCAGGGCGGAGTTCTTTAACGTTCTTAACCGCTCCAACTTTTCTGTGCCTGATTATGGAAACGGCTATGCTGACATTTTCGATTCAGCCGGAGCCCCTAATGCCACATCCGGCTTGCTGACTTCGACGACGACTAGCGCCCGGGAGATTCAATTCGCGCTCAAGGTTGTGTGGTAGTGAAGCGATCTAGGCAGCGCCAAATCAGGCCGGCTTTTGTGCGATCACTACGCGCGGAAGGCCCGCTAAATCCGGCCGTACTTCGATGTTTTGCCAGTGGTCGCGGAGGAGACCAACGACACGATCCTGGAGTTTGTAACCAATTTCCACGGCCACACGGCCGCCCGGCTTGAGCAGTTGGAGCGCTTGCGGAAAGAGGCGGCGATAGACGTCTTCCGCGTGTTCGAGTTCACCCCAGGCCAGGCGCGGCTCAAACTCCCGCACCTCCCGCTGCACCATGTCCAATTCATCGCGGCCCACATAAGGCGGATTCGAGACCACCACGTCAAAGACGCGGGGCGGCTTTTCATCCAGGAAAATCGAAAGCAAGTCACTTTCACGGAACTGCACGCGCCCGGCCAAGCCTAGCCGCTGCGCATTGCGCTCAGCTACACGGAGCGCCACGGAGGAGATATCGACGGCGTCGAGCCTCGCGCCGGGAAGCTCCCACGCGAGCGCGAGCGCGATGCATCCGGAGCCGGTTCCCACGTCGACGATACTGGTAGCGGCGGCTAGACGCCGGCCGCCAGCGGCTTCGTTCCGCTCTAGCTCCAACACGCCTTCAACCAAGGCTTCAGTCTCAGGGCGGGGAATCAGCACGTCCGGCGTCACTTCAAAATCCAACCCCCAAAATTCCTGATGGCTGGTAATGTACTGGGTGGGCTTGCCTGTGAGTCGTTCACCTATGAACCGAAAATACTTGGCGGCGGCCTCGGCCGGAATCCTGGCTTCCGGATGAGAGTGTAGAAAGCCGCGGTCACAGCCAAGAACGTGCATCAACAGGAGTTCGGCGGCGAGTTGCGGCGAGGGGATGTTGGCATCAAGGAGGGTCTTGAGACCTTGCCGGAGCGTTTCACGAAGCAACATCGGCAACGTCGAGCGGCGGTGATCCCGCGGGCGCGGACTGCTTTAGTTTTTCCGCCTGATAGTATGTAACGAGCGCTCCGATAATCTCATCGAGTTCGCCATCCATGACGCGGTCGAGCTGGTGCACGGTAAACTTGATGCGGTGGTCTGTCACACGGTTATCGGGAAAATTGTAGGTCCGGATTTTCTCGCTCCGGTCACCCGAGCCGATCATCGAGCGGCGCTCGTCGGTGATCTGCTTCTGCTGTTCCTGCAGCTTCACTTCGTAAAGCCTTGATCGAAGCACGCGCAGGGCCTTGGCGCGGTTTTTGATCTGTGATTTCTCGTCCTGGCAGGAAACCACCATGCCGGACGGCAGGTGCGTGATGCGGACGGCCGAGTACGTAGTATTCACAGACTGGCCGCCTGGCCCGGAGGAACAGAACGTGTCAATGCGGATGTCCTTCGGGTCAATTTCAATCTCAACTTCGTCTGCTTCAGGGAGCACGGCTACCGTGATAGCCGACGTGTGAATCCGGCCGGATTGCTCGGTGGCCGGAACCCGCTGCACGCGATGCACGCCGCTTTCGTATTTCAGCTTGCTGTATACCTTCTGGCCCTCAATGAGAGCGATCACTTCCTTGAGTCCGCCGACGCCTGACACGCTGGTGGAAAGCACCTCCGTGCGCCAGCCCTGGGATTCCGCATAGCGGCTGTACATGCGGAACATCTCCTGCGCAAAGAGAGTGGCTTCATCCCCGCCTGT
>JBOGJZ010000329.1:0-3043 GCA_050745645.1 Terriglobia bacterium
TCGGTCGCAACCCTTTGTCGCGCGAGGTGGTGCGCCGGGTGATCGAGGAGGCTGTTGCGGTCGGGCGCGCCGCTAAAATTCAATTGCCGGACGTCAACCTGGTCGAAGCAGGAATGAAGCTTGCCGAAGCAATGGCCAACGCTAACTCGTCAACCGCCCAAGACATCGCTCGAGGCAAGCTGACAGAGATCGACTCGTTGAACGGATACGTGGTGCGCCGCGGCGCGGAGGTAGGCGTCGATACACCGGTGAATCAGACACTCCACGCTCTGGTTAAACTACTTGAAGAATCCGGGCAGTCAAACTCCTCTTCTGGGGCGGCTCGAGCGCGGTGATCTTGCCTTTGCCGGTTTATGGCCACGATCGCAATCGATGCAACCTACGTCGTTGACCGGCAGCCTTCGGGCATTTCCACATACTCCCGGCGATTGATTGAAACGCTCGCCGCTCTTGAATCCCCACACCGCTTTCTCGTCTGCTATCGCCTCTCGCGGCTGCGGGAGCGGCGAAGGTTTCTGCAACTGCCGCCTGCTGCGCCGGGCAGGGCGCGGTTCTCCACAACTCTCTTTCAAGAGCGGCTGACGCCGTGGCTGCCATGGAAGGCCAAGTTGTTTCACAGCCTCGCGCAGCGTCCGCCGGCGTTTCGCTTCCGGCGGGAAGTGGTGACAATCAATGACGTGTTCCCAATCACCGGCAAGGAGTATTCCACCCCGGCCTTTCAGAAAAAATTCGCCTCTTTACTGCTGGAATCCGCGCGCAGGGCGAGCCTCATCATCACTCCATCACAATACACGGCGACTGAGCTGATGCGTGTTGCTGAGGCTCCTTCCGAAAAAGTCCGCGTCATTCCGCCTGGCGTTGATCTGCCCAGCCACACGATGCCAAGTTCTGCCCGCCTTGCCGAACGCGAACGCCGCGTAGGAAAAGGGAACCGGCTCGTGCTGCTGGTGGGAGCGATTCAAACCCGCAAGAATACGTGTGGCGCGGTGCGGGCGCTCGAAGGGATGCCATCGAATTACCGGATGGTGCTTGCAGGCAGCGACGGCCACCGCGCTGCGGAGACGCACAATTACATCCGGCGCGCCGGGCTGGGCGGGCGCGTGACAGGACTCGGCTATCTGGCGCAGGAAGAACTGGCGCGGCTTTATCAGGCCGCTGACGTCTTATTGTTTCCATCGTTCGAGGAAGGATTCGGCTTCCCTGTGCTTGAGGCGATGGCCTTCGGTGTGCCCGTGGTGGCTGCCCAGGCTTCCTCGCTGCCTGAAGTGGGCGGTGACGCGGCGCTTTATGTGAATCCGTATGACGAGCGCGATATCCGCGAACAAGTGGTCAGGGCCGTTGAGGACGAAGCTCTCCGCCGGAAGATGATCGCGCAGGGGATCGAGCGAGCAAAGCAATTTACGTGGCGGCGGACCGCCGAAGAGACGTTGAAGGCTTATGATGAAGTTTTAGCGGGCGACGAACTGTAGCGCCGGACTTCAGCCCGGCAGGTTGTGCTCGCGTAGCGCCGGCATCCCTTCGCTTTGCTCAGGGCAGGCTCTGCCGGCAAGCGAGTGTCACATGTGGCTGCGGCCCACCCATGTAGATGAAAGTCGCCATGCTCAGTCACCCCCGCGTAAGCGGGTCCAGAACGGTACGAAACTTCCTGGATTCCCGTTTACGCGGGAATGACAGGCTATGGATGACTTCCGAGAGAGCGCAGCGACCTGTCCCGGCGAAGTCGGGAAGAATCTGCTTTCCCCTTGTTTTGCAAGCAGATGCTTCGCGGAGTTTACCGTGAGATTCTTCGCTGCGCTCAGAATGACACTCCATTCGGTTGCTGCTTGCCCGCGCCGCGTTACAATCCTACGTTAAATCACACCCCGGTTGATTGGGCGGTTGAGCCGCAGGAGAACAGGTTGAGTCAGCTAGTCAGACATAAGCGCATCTTAGCGGCTCTCGCGCTGTGCGCGGTTTTTGTTTGGGCGGCGAAGGCTTTACCCTCCGCCGGAAATATCACTCTTCACTTCGTGCTGCTTCCGCCCAGCGTAATCGAGAAGCGCTTGGAAGAGCCGCCTGACGTGAATACCAAGCGGGAGCTCGCGCTGCGCGCCATGTTTGAAGCTGCCGGGTGCGGACCTGCGCAACTTTCAGAGCAGGCCGTGCGCCGGGATGATCCCCCGAACCTCGTATGCGAAATGCCGGGCGAATCGCCTGAACTGATCATCGTAGCCGGGCATCTCGACCACGTCCGCAAGGGCGAAGGCGTGGTTGACGACTGGAGCGGAGCCGCCATGCTGCCGAGCCTTTATGAGAGCCTGCGCTCAGCCCCTCGCAAGCATACTTTCCTGTTTATCGGGTTCACGGACGAAGAAAAAGGGCTGGTAGGTTCCAGCTTTTATGTGCGTCATCTTTCCCACGGTCAAGCCGCTGAGATTCGCGCCATGGTAAACCTGGAATGCCTTGGGATGAATCCGCCGGAGGTGTGGGCCGATCACGCCAATCCGCGGTTGCTGGCGGATTTAAGACTCATCTCGCGTTCACTGGGCATGTCTCTGCCGGTCGTAAACGCGGAAGACTATGGAAGCGATGATGCAGAATCGTTTCGTAAGCGCAAACTTCCCACCATCACCATTCACTCGGTTACGCAGGATACCCTTCACGTTTTGCATAGCCGCGACGATAATTTGGCGGCCATTCACATGCCGTACTACTACGAAGCGTACCGCCTCGTGGCCAATTACCTGGCCTATCTCGACTCCACGCTGTAGCGCCGGGCTTTAGCCGACAGGGTGAGCTCTTGTAGCGCCGGGCTCGTTTTTCAGCCCCTTCGCTAAGCTCAGGGCAGGCTCTGCGGCTGTTGGTTGAAAAAAACAAAAGCCGCAGCGTTATAAGGCGAACGCTGCGCTACAAGAGGATCAACTTTAACGGTCACTGCCTGCCGCCGGGACGGCGCCGCTACGGCGGGGAATCAAAAAACCCGTCTCATCTTTCCCGCCGGTCTCCATTGTCTCATCCAGGTCTGTCATGCTGGCCGGTGCATCCCGGAAGAAATCCTCATGGC
>JBOGJZ010000330.1:0-2057 GCA_050745645.1 Terriglobia bacterium
GGCGAGATCAACCTTGTCCATCGGTATAACGCGGACTTGTCCCAACTGCTTCAAGTTTTGCTTGAAGACTGAAGCGTTGCCCACCAGCACGATAACCGCCCGATCTGGATTCAAGTAACGCCGTGTAACGTCCAGCACCTGATCCTTCGTGAGGCGGTCAATCGCTTGTGGAAAAGCTGTCCAGGTGTTCAGCGGCAGATCGTAGATCATTAATTCGAGAAAGCGCTCAGCAACTCGATCGGGAGTGTCAAACTGAAGGGCCATGTGCCCGATGAGGTAGTCCTGAGCCATCTGGATGTCCTCACTGCCAATGGCGTGATGGCGCAAGCGCTTCATTTGACCGAGCATGAGCCTGACCGCCACGAGTGTAGTATCCGTGCTTGTGGCGGTTTTCGATTCCCAAGCTCCGGCGCCACGGTAGCACACCAGATCGCTCGACGCGCCGTATGCCAGCCCGTGGCGGCCACGAAGCACAGTAAACAATAGATTTTCAGCCGGGCCGCCCAGAATCTGGTTGGCTACGGCGAGGGCGTCGTAGTCCGGGCTATTGCGACCGACGGCTCGATTGGCCACCCGGATTTCAGTTTGGGTCGCGTCCGGATCATCGATCACAATGATTTGGCGGGAGTGAGTGATCTGCGCTTTTTGTAAAGGCTGGACAGCGGGCCGAGGTGGCAGCCCGCTCTCCTGCCACCCGCCGAAGTAATGGTTTGCAAGATTCATAGCCAGGGCCGTCTGCACGTCGCCGGATACCACACGAACGGCATTCTTGGGTTGATAGTAACGAGCGTAAAACGCGCGCAACTCTTCCGGGGTAATACGGTGGATTGATTCCTCGACCCCGTCGGCCGGGTGCGCGTAAGGCGTGCCCGCAAACACCATCCGCTCGACAGCCGTGTCGGCGAGATAGCCGGGATCGTGGCGCAAAATGTCGAGAGCGGAGAGCGTCTGTTTGCGAATGCGTTCTACTTCCTGCGCGGCGAACTTGGGATGGAGGGTGATGTCAGAGAGTAGGTCAAACCCAAGCTGCGTTTGGCCGCTTAAAACGCTCAGCGTAACGTAGGAATTGTCCCAGCTGGCGCCGGTGTCGAGAGTGCCTCCCGCGCCATCAATGAGCGCCGCAATTTGCATGGCGCTGCGATGAGTGGAGCCTTCGCCGAGCAGGGAGGCGACGAACTGCGCCGTGCCGGGCAAACCCGGAGGATCGGCCTCAGACCCAGTGCGGATAGCCAGCGTCATGGTGACGACCGGCAAATCATGCCGCTCACTGATCGCGACTTTCAGGCCGTTCGGAAGCGAGTGGACGACTGGCGCGGGCACACGGGGCGGCTGCGGAGGCAGCGCCGCCGGAGGCAGCTCGCGCGCGGAAAGCAGGCTAAGCGTACCGAGCATTATCAGCGTTACTGGAAGAATCCTGTATTTCATTTGGCCTTTATAGTACGCGTAGCGCACAGGTTGGGCATCTGAAACTCTGTGGTTTTTCGGATGGAAAGCGTCCGAAAGCCATGCAGCCTCTAGCGGGCTGCTGAAAAAGTTGATCTTGTCATGCTGAGCAGGGCGACCTGTCCCGGCGAAGTCGGGAAGCATCTGCTTGTCACCCTGAGCGGAGCGAAGGGTCTCAGCTTCTTCGCTCCGCTCTCTCGAAAGTCATCACTTGGTCATTCCCGCGAAAGCGGGAACCCAAGGCCTGGACCCCCGCTTGCGCGGGGGTGACAGGGCATGCCGACTTTCATCTGCATGGGTGGGCCGAAACACTCAGAATGAAAGCGAAGAGCCTGCCCTGAGTGAAGCGAAGGGCTCAGAACGACACACTCCAAACCCTTTTTCAGCAACCTGCTGGACCGCGAAACTCTA
Organism: Terriglobia bacterium; assembly: GCA_050745645.1. Classification (GTDB taxonomy): domain Bacteria; phylum Acidobacteriota; class Terriglobia; order UBA7540; family UBA7540; genus RH2-MAG17b. The sequence continues at coordinate 1,855 of JBOGJZ010000330.1, forward strand.
CCCGCTTTTATTTACCGCGTTCCACGGCGGGGTTGGAACCCCGTACTCCCCCACTCTTCGGGTAAACCTCTACGATGGTCAGGTTCTGAGGGACGAAATACTTTTGCGCCGCGCGCTGGATGTCCGCGGCAGTCACCTGCATGAACCGGGAAATCTCCGTGTTGTATAGATCAGGATTTTTCAGCACGACGGTATCATATCCG
>JBOGJZ010000331.1:0-4067 GCA_050745645.1 Terriglobia bacterium
GACCGTGGGCGCCGGAGAATACTTCCGCCGCATCGGCGCGGGCGGCGTCCTTTTCATCCAGGTTCAGAATGATGAGCATCGGCTTGACTGACAAGAACGTGAAGCCGCGTACCGCTCGCTCCTGCTGTTGAGAAAGGCTTATTTCACGCAATGGCGTCTGTTTCTCGAGAGTCTCTTTGCACACTTTCAGCGCCTCGAGCTCCTGTTCCAACGCGGCGCTCTTCTGTTTCTTCACGTCCTTTTCAAGCCGCTCAAGTCTTTTCTCCGCGACGCCGAGGTCCGATAGGACCAGCTCTAGCTCGACATTTTCAATGTCACGCTGCACAACGGCCAAGCCTGCATCCTCCCCAAAGGCGCGTACCACCAACGCCAGCGCCTGCACCTCCCGCAGGGCCGCGCTTTGCGGCCCGGAACGGACAACGTCAATAACGCTGCCAGCCGTGTCTGCGTATTCCACGTTGGCAAAAACGGTCTTGCGCGGCTGAAACATCTCGCTCAGGCGCTCCAGACGATGATCCGGCACCGAAACCATGCCGAGATGTGTTTCCGCCCGGGAAGAGCCTGCGCCGCTTCCATGCGCTTTGGTAAGGATGCGGAAGAACGTAGTTTTCCCTGATTGGGAAAGTCCGACAATGCCGATCTTTAGCAGCATAACCCCCTCACACGCTTGGAACGCCCGGTGAAATCTATTGAGAAGAATTAATTTAACAGGTTGCTTAGGAAAGTCCAGAATCTGTCATTCTGAGCGAAGCGAAGAATCTGGTGGTTTTTTCTTCCACCCGAGAAGCAGATGCTTCGCTCCGCTCAGCATGACAAAGTTTGCGCTTTTGCGGCAATCCGTCTAAGTTAACGATCCTGAGTTGGAGCTTTTTCCACCCGACCAGGCCCTATGGAGACGGAGAAGGAGAGCGAATGGCTGGCCGCCTCGAAAAGGCAGGATTAAAGAGTTCAGCTTTGATGGTTGGCTGTTTCCACGGACCATCGCCAAAAACCGATTCCCATGCGAGTTTGGAACCCTCGAACAGCCACGTTTTCACGTATCTTCTGTTGCGCCACCAGCCTCTAGGCTGAAAGCTGCCGTCCTCGACGCCATCCACCCACAGTTGAACAGCGGACTTGGAGCGGCGTAGCGCAGACCTCCAGATGTTTCCGGCCCGCCGCGTGTGGTAATTGGAAGTCACCACGATCACTTTGTTCCATCCCGCCGTTTTCAGACACCATTGAATCGCGCCCTCTTCCTCGATGGTGGAGTCTGCGTTTGAGACGCAGAACGCCATGCGGGCCATAACTTGTTTTCCAAATCGCTTTCTGAAATAACTAGCCGCCTCATGGGGCACACTCTTGCCCCAGTAGGTTTTTGGCGGCAGGCTAAGCAGGAGATGCCCGACAACTCCCTGTTGCAGAAGCCGCACACCCCCGGCGGTACGAGCGCGCAAGCCAACGATTCCGCCGTCCAGTACAACCGCTACGTCAGCGTGCGCCGGCAGCGGATCCGTGCGGACAAGCGCATCTCCCCCAAAACGCAATAACATGATAAGCGCCGCTCCGGCCAGAACAATGATGACAGCCGCGAGGCTGAGCGTCCGCCGTCGATGCGGCCGGCCAGGCTCTTTACCAGTTGACGGATTTCGTCCGTTGCCCGGCAAAGAGCTGTTTTCATTGAGCATCGTATCGTGCTGCATCGGATTATCGCCGGTCAAGCATGCCGGCGCGTATTCTTTCATAGGTGGAATTGCCGACGACCGCCTTGGCGCTGTCCAGCAGAGCCTGCCGGGCCTGCGGCATCCATAACCCGTTCCCCCTGCACAACGATTCAAAAGCAGGCAACGCAGTGTCCCGCTGCACAGCGACCCGAGCGAGCCTGAACGAGCCGCCCGCCGCTCGGTTGATTCCGATGCGGCTCGTCGCAACCGACCGGTAGCCAGCTTTCCGGCAACATTCCGAAACGGCGGCGTTCCATCTGCCTCCAGGGCAGGAAAAGTGCTCGACCCGCTTTCCGGTAATCTGCTCTAAGCAATCTTTGGACGCCGCGATCTCCCGCTGCAAGCTCGCGGCATCAAGCCCGGTAAGATAAGCATGAGTCATCGAATGACACCCAATCTCGAATCCATCGCCGGCGAGGCTGTGAAGTTGATCCATGGTGAGGTAACCTCGCTGCCCAATCCAGGCGGCAACTACGTAGAACGTAGCGCCAAAGCCAAGTTGCTTCAAAACCGGCGCCGCCACCAGCCAGTCCGTTTCACAGCCGTCATCGAAAGTTATGGCAACTCCCGCCAGGCCATCCTGGCTGCTTTCCAGCGCCTTACTGAGGCTTTGTCCGCTCGTTCCAGCGGCCGCTAAGCTCTGTAATTCCAGAAGAAAATCCGCCTCCCGGACGACGTACCGGACGTATCCCGGCTCGTTGCAGCACAAGGGCCGGCCCGCCCTTTCAAGCTCGTGATACATGAGGCAGATAAACCCGGCCCTCGGCATTCAAAAGATTCTCCGCAAGTGGGACTTTACGACCGCAGGCACGGCGAGCCCAAGTCTATCCGCCTGCCTTTTCGTGCCGCGAATCAGGGTCCGCATCGCGTCAGACCTGCGATGAACCCTGGCAAACCGCTGCATAAGAGCTTCGGGAATCTGGCCGCTGGAAGGTAGATGGATGCCATCCTTAACTCCATGATAATCTCCCTGCGCGAGCGCGGCGAGAACCTCCTGCGGCGCCGGAGCGTCAAACGGGACCACGTTCAGTAAGCCGCGGAATTGCCTCTTCCAATGCATGTCCTGGCCGTAAAAGGCGCGCAGCCGTGGCTTCCGTTGTTGAAGCCGGTGGAGCAGTTGGAACACGCCGGGCCGTGGCGCATAACGGCCGTCGTATTTTGAATTCCAGGCTTCGATGCCGTCCGGCAGCTTTGTAAAGGATTCAATCGCAGAAAATGCGCTGTCTCTTGGATGGGCGATCACCGAAATGCCTCTCGCCCCCTCGATGTGTTTGATGACTTCTTGCGGATTATTGTAGCATGTGAGATTTGTAACCCCATAACCCAGAATGTGCATCTTGCCGGTGCAGCCGAATTCTAATCCCGGAATGAAGACAAACCGGCGGTCGGAAAGCCGTGCGCACTCCTCCGCGTACTCTCGTACTTTCGCCGTGTCAAAATACTGCGCATGGTCCGTAACACATGCAAATGCACATCCGGCGGCGAGGTACACATCCCGCAGCTCCGCGAGAGTGAACTCCCCGTCCGAATAAGTGCTATGGATGTGAATAGCCCCTTTGAGCATGAGCTTCCGGTTTTCTATTCGATGACTTCCGCATAGCTGCGGGCAAGCGGCGCAGAAAAAAGTCGGCCCAATCACCGAACTCCGGCATCGGGTCCCCGAGCTCAAAATTGTCATGCATGGCGCCCGGAACAGGCGACAGAAACTGTATTAGCGTTTTTAATCGCCCAGGGAACACACCGGGGTATCCGGCAGGCTTTCCGCGCCAAACCTCCACCAGATGACGGAAATCTCCCAGCCACCACCGGCAGCGGACACCGGCGCGGTAGGAAGCGGGCGGCCGCGCGTCGCCGTTTTCCGCAAGCTCCGCCATGAGCGCCGGAAAATCCACCCCCGCATAGACGGCCAGCGCCAGCGAATTCCAAAACCGGCCGTTCACTTCCATAAAAACCGGGGCTCCGTCAGGGCGCACTCGAAACTCCACCATAGCCGCGCCGTGCCAGTTCAGCGCTCGGAGCATCTTCCGTCCCGCGTCAAGAACCCTGACATCCGGTTGCACGCTCACTCGCAAGGCGCTTCCTGAACCGGTTGGGCGCACGTCGCGGATGCGCCGGTGGCCAAATTCCGCCCGAATCTCTCCGTGCCGCAGCAGAGCGAAATATCCAACGCCATAGCCTTCGATGAACTCCTGCGCCAGCACTGACGCGCATCGCGCTTGCAACAACTGATAGGCAGCCAGAAACTCACTGGCGTTGCGCGCGTAAACGGGCGCTCCGGTCGCATGCACTTTCCCATCCGGCAGAACCTCTTCCGAGGTGCGAGGTTTCAGCACTATTGGATAAGAGCATCCGGCAGACATTTCC